>NZ_JIBB01000105.1:0-1017 GCF_000620525.1 Acinetobacter sp. UNC436CL71CviS28 | reverse complement strand
TTATATAGCAACGTTTCCTCGGTTATATAGCAACGTTTCCTCGGTATTTGACAACAAATATTTATTATGTTGTTATAGCAACACAATAAAATTGTTGCTAAATAGAATGACATGACAGACTTAGTCGTAAAATCTAATAAACTTGTACAAGCTTTACAGACACTTACTTTAAGCGAAACCCGTTTACTTCAGCTCGCAATTGTAGATGCTCGTGAGACTGGACAAGGATTATCAACAGATGAACCTTTAGAATTAAATGCTCTTAGATATGCTAAAGCATTTAACGTTTCTCCAGATGCAGCTTATTTAGCATTAATTGAAGCAGAAGATTCTCTTTTTAAAAGACAATTTACGATTACCAATGAAGATGGAACTTTAACAAAAAGTCGCTGGATTCAAGATGCTAATTATCGGAAAGGTGAAGGAAGAATTTTAGTTACCTTAACTCGTGTGGTAATTGAACATGTCACTAAAATAGATGGGTTTGAACAGTATTTTACTAGTTATCATTTGAAAAAAACTGCTGACTTCAAAAGCGTTTATGCAGTACGTCTTTATGAGCTCTTAATGCAGTGGAAGTCTGTAGGGAAAACGCCTGTTTATGAATTAAATAAATTTCGTAGCCAACTTGGTATAGGTGTTAACGAATACACTCGAATGGAAGCATTTAAGAGACGTGTTTTAGATATTGCAGTAGATCAAATCAACGAATTTTCAGATATAACTGTTAAATACGAACAGCATAAAAAAGGGCGTTCAATCTCAGGATTTTCTTTTAGCTTTAAGCCAAAGAAAGCAACTATTCGATCTATAGAAACTAATAGAGACCCTAATACAACTGATCTGTTCTCGAGAATGACAGATAAGCAACGCCACTTATTCGCTACTAAACTTTCCGAACTACCAGAAATGGGTAAGTATTCTCAGGGTACAGAAAGCTATCCACAATTCGCTATACGTATTGCTGAAATGCTTCAAGATAGTGAAAAATTCCAAGAATTATTCCCTTATCTTCAA
>NZ_JIBB01000104.1:0-1142 GCF_000620525.1 Acinetobacter sp. UNC436CL71CviS28 | reverse complement strand
TAGCGACAAAACGTATAGTTATAGCGACAAAACGTATAGTTATAGGCTTGTAAACTTATGTTTTACAAAAAGAAATTAAGGCTCTTAAACTGTTCTAAACACTCCTAAACTCTATTTAAACTCTTTTTAAACCCGATTCTAGTTTTTTTTAAAAAGTTTTTAGAAATGTTTAGAAGATTATTAAAGTGATATTTACATGACAAAAAGGGAAGGGATCTAAAAAAAATATGAGCTTTGATATATACAAACTTTTTACAAAAGTTTTAAATAATTCATTAAAGTTTTAAACTTTTTGATATATATTAAAAGCGTTTAAAAATAATTGATGTTTTTGTGTCTTTTACACACAGTTACACTTCAGTTACATTTTTAAATTAATTATATTTTGTAAGAATCCGCACTTCACTTTTAAAAAACTAGGGATCTTGCAGAAATGGCTTTAACGATGAATGACTTGAAAACAGTCGATGACTTCAACGCCAATAACTATGGTGTTGAAATTGGTATGAACGAGCAGTTCCAATATTTTGTGACTGTTAAAGTAAATGATGTTGATCACATCATTCATACTGCATCAGGAAAAATTCGATTCACACGGAATTTACCCTTCTTGATTCAAGAGATTTGTTCAATGTGCAGCAATGCCAAAACAATATCTCTAAACTTTGAAGGCAAGTTATTCGTACTGGAAAACTCATCTAAATAGAGTGACTACTTGTGTATAAAAAATTTATTTTAGGTTTAACTTTAGCTAGTGCATCTATCTTAGTTGCAGCTAAAGATGAAAATTATGGCTGTCGTGCTTTTATGTGCTTTGCTGGCGGTCTTAATGTTTCTGAATGTCAGTCTACAATTAGTGACGTAAAAAAAGATCTGGCTAAAGGTAAAGGCTTTCCTCACTGTTCATTCGTCAGCAGTAATCAAGACGGATCTGTTGGAGGTGGAGAAGGACAACCTAAAATTTCATCTTATACACATAATAAAAGAGTTTATCTGTATGTAGATGACAAGTTAGTCACTACAGTTAAAAAGTCCTAAGTTTTTGCAAGAAAAAAGCCTGATTTAATCAGGCTTTTTTTTCTTGTAATTGTTTATAGAAAATTCTTAAAACTTCTTTGACTGCTACACTTTTTCCGTGTTTT
>NZ_JIBB01000103.1:0-1121 GCF_000620525.1 Acinetobacter sp. UNC436CL71CviS28 | reverse complement strand
TTCGGGGCTTGGTGTGAAACTGAGCGCATGAGAGGAGGAGACTATCCCGATGGTTTGCATATTAATCAGATTTACTGGTTGATGCGTGAAGCAGGTAAGGAAATGCCGAAAGGTAAGGCTTATATCCGTTGTGAGATTAGCGACTATGAAGCGGATCAGGTGCAGGCGTTGTTGAGGAGTATCTTTCAATCCGAGTCAGTGGACTTCACAGCCAAGTATGCAGTGATGTGTCTGGTGAAGCATAAGGTGGAGAATCGTAGTTTAAATGCTGTGGGTGGTATCACAAATCAATCTAAAAGTCAGGTGAATATTATGGTTGGTTGTGCTAGATTTTTTATTCATGCACACGATAAAAGATTAAGAATATCATGAGTTTATTTATATTTATGGTATAATATTTAAGCAAGCCATACAGGTGCTACCAACACCTATATGGCTCTAATCAAATTGAAATCGAGGCTCCAAAATGACTGTGCGCAATAATACTTGCGTAGCCACAGCTATGCAACGTCGTCACCAAAATTTTATGAAACTCTTAGAATTAACCTATGAGGACTTTGAATATGACTTTTCAAAGGTTGTATTTAACAAAGATGTGGACTCATTGGTTAAAATTAAATGCCCTAAACATGGCTGGGTAAGAACTAGAGCAAAGAAGCTATTAGCTGGCCGAGGGTGTATAGCCTGCAATGAAGAAAGCCTGCTAGATCATGGTGCAATGATTTATATAATTCGTTGTTACGATGATCAGGAAGAGTTTTACAAAATTGGAATTACCACAAAATCTTTAGACGTTAGATTCCCCGATAGGAGTGGACTCCCATATGACTATGATGTCTTGAGTCTCCAAAACGGGGATAGGAAAAAGCTCTATAAATTTGAAGCAATGATTTTGAGGTTGCTGAAAAAATACAGGTATACACCCAAGAAGCCTTTTCGCGGACGCACTGAATGCTTTAGCAACATTGATCTAATAAGGCAGAAGTTTAATATATTTGATGCTTTTGGTGTTGACTCGTTTAAACGCGCGGTATAGTATTTCTGTTATAGTGGCGAAGTTGTAACCTAGTCACTAATATTGATTGAGTCCGTAGGCGATACGGTAAAATGATAAGTGCGTT
>NZ_JIBB01000102.1:0-1188 GCF_000620525.1 Acinetobacter sp. UNC436CL71CviS28 | reverse complement strand
AGGCTTCTTCATTTGAAAATTATATCGCTGAAAAAGCCTTTACAGATAGGTTTGTGCAACAAAGCCCTATAAGAAATAGGGCGTAAACTCGAAAAGCCGACTTGGAAACAAGTCGGCTTTTTTGATAGTTTTTGCCAATAAGCCCGGCTAGAAAATGCTCAATTTTGGTATTTTTGCCCAGTTATCAAGGTTCCAAGATAGAAATTATCCTTATTTCCTGTGGATGAAATTTAGGCTACCGATTTTTACCTTATTTCTTCTAAAATTTTATTTTTTACCCAGTTTGAAAAGTCTTTTTGACTTTGTGCAAAATGTAAAATGTCAGCTTCATTATCCAGATTAAAACTTATACTTTTAACTTTCCTTCTAACTTTTTCATATTTCGTATTTATTGCAATTTTTCGCCAATTTGTTTGATCTGCAATGTCATAAGCGGCAGGTATGACCTCACCACCATCATCTTTATGCACACATATTTCAATATTATCTGAATTTAGAATACGGATTTCGTCCATTTCGATTTCTTTATTCTTGTATGAGGTAAACCCAAAACATATAGAGACACCGTTTTTTGATACTATTTGGATATTTCCAAAAGCCTCATCAGTATCTGTATGTGATTGATCCATTAATACTTCACAGTGAATAACACGCCAGTCGGTTTCTTGCTTGAGTTGTGAAGCTAACATTGGAATCATATATAATCCATTTTCTGAGGTTGCCGTAATACGATAATCTTTATTATTAATTTTTCAAGTGCTTTGATAAACTTTTTTAGGTAAGCATTCGGTGAACCCCATATTTGATTCCAATATGGTCAAAAACCTAATTTTTATAAGCAGATAATCGCTATACTTAAGCAAATTTAGGTATTACTAGAGATTCTTGCTTCATGACTCAGGCTCAACTTCAACAAATATAAAAACATCTTTAGAATATTGTGTACGATTTAGATGGAAAAATGGGGGCAGATGATCTGGTTCTCAAAGCTCGAAACTTTATTGAAAAGTTCTATCAAGGTTTATAAGTTAAGTAAGTTATATAAATTTATATCTCTGACAGATCAGCCTCTGGCGATCTTGTGGCTAGAGAGATCTTTAATTTTTCAGCACTGCACTCCCATATATGGACAAATCCCTGACAAGAAATATAGGGAAAGTTTTCAATCTCATCACTCTCTTCAAGATT
>NZ_JIBB01000101.1:0-1246 GCF_000620525.1 Acinetobacter sp. UNC436CL71CviS28 | reverse complement strand
GGGGAAATCTTATCTTGAGGTAGGCTTCCCGCTTAGATGCTTTCAGCGGTTATCCCTTCCGAACATAGCTACCCGGCGATGCGACTGGCGTCACAACCGGTACACCAGAGGTTCGTCCACTCTGGTCCTCTCGTACTAGGAGCAGATCCTCTCAAATTTCCAGCGCCCACGGTAGATAGGGACCGAACTGTCTCACGACGTTCTAAACCCAGCTCGCGTACCTCTTTAAATGGCGAACAGCCATACCCTTGGGACCTGCTTCAGCCCCAGGATGAGATGAGCCGACATCGAGGTGCCAAACACCGCCGTCGATATGAACTCTTGGGCGGTATCAGCCTGTTATCCCCAGAGTACCTTTTATCCGTTGAGCGATGGCCCTTCCATACAGAACCACCGGATCACTAAGACCTACTTTCGTACCTGCTCGACTTGTGGGTCTCGCAGTTAAGCGCGCTTTTGCCTTTATACTCTACGCGTGATTTCCGACCACGCTGAGCGCACCTTCGTACTCCTCCGTTACTCTTTAGGAGGAGACCGCCCCAGTCAAACTACCCACCAGACACGGTCCTCGACCCAGATTATGGGTCAGAGTTAGAACCTCAACATTACCAGGGTGGTATTTCAAGGATGGCTCCATAGGAACTGGCGTCCCTACTTCAAAGCCTCCCACCTATCCTACACAAGTAAGGTCAAAGTTCAGTGTCAAGCTGCAGTAAAGGTTCACGGGGTCTTTCCGTCTAGCCGCGGGTACACTGCATCTTCACAGCGATTTCGATTTCACTGAGCCTCTGCTGGAGACAGCGCCGCCATCATTATGCCATTCGTGCAGGTCGGAACTTACCCGACAAGGAATTTCGCTACCTTAGGACCGTTATAGTTACGGCCGCCGTTTACTGGGGCTTCGATCAAGAGCTTCGCTTACGCTAACCCCATCAATTAACCTTCCAGCACCGGGCAGGCATCACACCCTATACGTCCACTTTCGTGTTTGCAGAGTGCTATGTTTTTAATAAACAGTTGCAGCGGCCTGGTTTCTGCGGCTGCCGACAGCTCAAGGAGCAAGTCCTATCACCATCAGCAGCGTACCTTCTCCCGAAGTTACGGTACCATTTTGCCTAGTTCCTTCAGCAGAGTTCTCTCAAGCGCCTTGGTCTACTCGACCTGACCACCTGTGTCGGTTTCGGGTACGATTCCTGTGTAACTGAAGCTTAGAGACTTTTCTTGGAAGTATGGTATCGGCCACTTC
>NZ_JIBB01000100.1:0-1267 GCF_000620525.1 Acinetobacter sp. UNC436CL71CviS28 | reverse complement strand
TTATGAAGTTATGAAGTTATGAAGTTATGAAGTTAGGTTATTTAATTTTATAAATTAAATAACCCATTCTCAATTTTATTTAAAACTATTATCAACTAACTGCTTAAAATCTTCTAAATTCTGCTCTGCCAGTGACTCTAAAGCTATTCTTACAATACTAGATCTGTTAACACGAGCATTATTACTTTTGATAATTAGCTCATCAATTAATTCACTTAATTCTTGGTTTAAAGAAAAGGTACAACGAACGAATTTCTTTTGTGAAACTTCTAGATCCTTAACTCTTTTATCAGCTCCAGATATGAAATTTTCAACCAGTTTATCCTGATCTGAAAGCTCGTCATTTTTCTTTTTTAAACCACTAAGACCTGCCATAATTATACTCCTAAAAACTCTTGAGCTATCCCTTCAATTTCTGCTTTTGCCTTAGGATCACTTGTTACTTCAAAAACAGATAAGCCATTTTCATCTGCATCATCATAAACATTTCGATTTGTCGTGATTTGGTCTAAGGCTTTTATTCCAAACGATACACAGGCTTCTTTAGCATCTAAAATTCGTTGTACTTGTGACGGTAATGTTGGGCATTGTGTAATGATTGCTCTTGCATTCAAATCTGGATTCACTGCTCGTGCCAGTTTTAATACTTGTTCCATATGATCCAAAGTTTTTAGATCTCTACGTTTAGGCCTAAAAGGCAATAGCATATGTGTTGCTATAGTCATAGCAGAACGCAATGCTTCCGAATCTTGTCCACCAGCATCAATGATAATATCTTCATATCTTTTTGATAAATCTTTTAAAACTTGACGAATATTGCCTGAAGCTTGTACAGATGGAATATTTTTTAAATCCTCATTTTCATCACGTTCTTTAATCCAGTCAGTCGTTGTACCTTGAGGATCTGCATCTAAAAGCAGAACATCTCTATTCTTTTTTTGTAAATAAACTGCTAAGTTTTGGGCGAGGCAGCTTTTACCAGCTCCGCCTTTTTCACCACCTACCAAGATAATCATAAGTTATGTAAGTTACGTAATTTTGTTAAAAATAATGTACAAGTTTCAATCTTCTGAATCAACTATTGTGAAAAATAAAGTTAAAAAATAAAGTTATCCACAAGTAATGTTCTTTTTTAATTTTATATATATTTTTAAATTTATATTTATAGGACCTTTGAATGCCTTATACAGTATAGTTTTCAGAGGATTTATATGGACATTTTCCTGACAATAAGTGGACATTTTCCTTTATTTAAATGGACGTTTTC
>NZ_JIBB01000099.1:0-1344 GCF_000620525.1 Acinetobacter sp. UNC436CL71CviS28 | reverse complement strand
CTATATGTATAGTAATGTTTTCCTCGAAGAGCGCACTTATGCAAACTTCGTTTGCAAGTCCGATTGGGGAAACCCCAATACCCCGACAACCGTATCCACGGTTGTATTTCACTACGTGAAAATTTAAAAGCGAAAAAAAGGCATGGCGATTTACCACTTTTCAGTCAAAACCGTAGCACGATCAGCAGGGCGTTCCGCGACTGCTGCAATCGCCTATCGGGCCGGTGAAAAGATTTATTGCGAACGTGAAGGCCGAGAACATGACTACAGCCGAAAAACTGGCGTGGAATATAAAGAGATTTATTTACCCAAAGACGCACCAGAGCATTTAAAAAACCGGGAAAGACTCTGGAATGAAGTAGAACAGCGAGAAACACGAAAAAACTCGACAGTTGCCCGGGAATTTGAAATCGCTTTTCCAAGTGAATTAAATCAGGAACAACGCCTGGCCATGCTCGAAGAACTATGCGCCAGTATCGTGGACAGACATCAGGTGGCCGTCGATGCCTGTATCCATGCACCGCATACCGGATCCGGCAGTGATGAACGCAATTATCACGCCCATATCCTGATGAGCACACGTAAGCTCACTCCGGAAGGTTTTACCGAGAAAACCCGAGAACTGGATCAGAAACACAGTGGAGAAATTGAACACTGGCGCGAACACTTTGCCGATATCTGCAATATGCACCTGGATCTAGCCGGATACACCGCCCGAGTCGACCATCGCAGCTACAAAGACCAGGAGAATGGCCTGGAAGCCACCCTGCACGAAGGACCGAAAGTCACCGAACTACGCCGAAAAGGGATTGAGACCGAAATCAGCCGCAGCAATGATGAAATCAAACAGAGAAATCAGGCTCAGCTGCAATACGGCAAAAATATGGATCTGCTGATTGCTGAAAATGAGATCAAACTCAGCACACTGAAAACTGAACAGCAGATCCAAATCAAAAATAGCGCTAAAACGCCACCAATTGACGAAAAAGCCCTGTTTGAGGAAAAACAGAGGGAAACCCTTGGCAAAGTGCTAAAACGCGAAATCAGCGCAAAAGAGGCGAATCTAGACCTGGATTTTATGCAGGATGTTTTTAAAAAGGCAGAAAACACCCTAGGCAAGATGCAAAAGCATAAAAACGAGTTTAGTCAGCAGCTCGCCCAAGACATCGTGAAAAGCGGACTCAAGCAAAGTCATGACAAATTGCAAAGCCTAGTCGATCAACATAATGAATTAACCCAGAACAAACCCTTACTGTTTGGAAAAAAAGCTTGGGAGGCACAACGTGATGCGATTTACCAGGAACACAAACAACTGAAAGGCAGACATGAATACCAGAAAAAAAA
>NZ_JIBB01000098.1:0-1361 GCF_000620525.1 Acinetobacter sp. UNC436CL71CviS28 | reverse complement strand
TTTTCCTGACAATAAGTGGACATTTTCCTTTATTTAAATGGACGTTTTCTTGATATAAATGGACGTTTTCTTGGCATAAATAAGTTCCATTAATGGACATTAAGTGTTAATGTCTATTAATGGAACTTATTTCTTTAATCACAATATGGCAAATCTGATTTATAAAGACAATAACTTGATTGAAGCATCTTATGCATTGACTCTGTCTGAACAACGCTTAATTTTAGTTGCAATTATTGCAGCTAGGGAAATTGAAAAAGAGCTTACATCGGATACATTGCTAACAATCCATGCGTCTGAATACATGAAGCACTTTAATTTGGGTCGTCAAGCGGCCTATGAGGCTCTTCAGGGAGCGTGTGATAACTTGTTTGAACGTAGACTCACCTATAAGGCCATAGATCCTGTTACAGGTAGGCCAGCGGTCTACAAAAGCCGTTGGGTATCAAAAGTTGGCTATGTTAAAGAAGCCGCATGCGCTCAACTAATTTTTGCTCCTGATATTTTACAGCTTTTTGTAAAACTTGAAGAAAAGTTTACTCGTTATGAATTAAAGCAAATTTCTCAATTATCTAGTGTATACGCTATACGGCTGTATGAACTTTTGATTAGATGGCGTAGCAAAGGCAAGCTATATATTAGTATGGTTGAATTGCGTGATAAGTTAGGTCTACTTGAAAATGAATATAAAACCATGGGAGATTTCAAAAAGCGTGTATTGACGGTTGCCATAGATCAAATTAATAAACTTACTGATATCGACGTAAGTTATGAGCAAAAAAAAGAAGGAAGAACAATTACACATATCGAATTTTCTTTTAATCAAAAAGCTTCCTTAATTGTTAGTGATAAGATACTGGAACCGACATATCAGTTGACACCAAAACAATCTATATTTTTCGCTCAAAAATTGTGTGACCTTATCAAATATCCCGAATTCGGGGGGAAATATGCCAATGTAGGCGAAGAGATCGAAGCGTTTAAAGAAAGGATTTCACTTGAACTTCTCGACCCTGAAAAGGTAAAAAAGTATTATCCGGATTTGTTAAAAGTGGGCTATAAAGAAAAATATAAATCGGAAAAGTTATCATAACCTGAATAATAGAAATTCTTATTTTGAACACGACTAACCTATAGGAAAAATTTAGTCTGCCCTGGTAACCCTAGTTCTATAATTTGGTCTTTATTGAGAAGTGTGTGTTTTAATTGCAAGGTTATTACATAAACAGTTAGCAGCTGATCTATAAGGAATATAAGATTATAAAATTACATAACTTATGTAACTTACGAAACTTATGAGCTTATGTAATCCTGCAGAGAGTGATGAGATGGAACCTCTTCCGGTAATGCTTGTCAGGGAT
>NZ_JIBB01000097.1:0-1380 GCF_000620525.1 Acinetobacter sp. UNC436CL71CviS28 | reverse complement strand
GTTAGATTGGCTTACACCATTAGAGAAATTTGCTCAGCTTGTTGATTATCATAAGACTTTTCAAACTGTCGCACCTCATGTTTGAATTCGCCCACTATAGCAACTGGCAAAATTTGAAGTGTAAATTAATAATGTTTGTATGTTGATCAAATATAGTAGATTTTTAAATTAGGTAATTTAGAGGGACAAAAGCTACAGACTATGAAATATGGGGTCCGGTTTAAATAGATTATGGACCTTAATATCAGTTTTAAAATTTGTGTTGACCGGCTACGTTAAGTCTCCTAGTCGTTTTTAAACACTATTTTTTACCGCTAATCTTTTTTTATGATCAATTCTGGCAAATTTAAAACTCTTGAAAGCATTCCTTTTACGTGGATAAAAAGAAGCAATAGCAGCACTATCCAAATTTTTATGATGGGTAAATGCAGGAGCAGTATGAGAATACAAACAAAAGAATAATACACTCGACACTATAGAAGTCGTTACCAGAAATCTCATGTACACTAAACAATACTCAAATATTTAGAAAATTTTAGGAAAATATAGTGAGCTTATACATTAATAAACTTACTATTAAAAGATTTTTTGGCTTGAAGACTACCTTTGTAGCTTTTGAAGGCTGCATAGTTAAGGGTTATAAACTGAAGAATATTAAGCTTGAATTATCTGGCATCGTAACTCTTCCAGACATGATGAAAAAATAGATGATTGCTCAGCCGGTCCGAAAGTTTACTGTATAGGGCAAACTTCATTATTAGACTCAGACATGACATATAGTAATAATATGTCCTTCTCAATGGGTGATTACCTTAATAAATCTGTTTTCTACTTTCTGATCACCTTCCATCATGAAGTACATATAGTCTCTATTCTTCTGTGTTTTGTTTGCCAGGCAAGTATATATTTGGAAAAACTGACTGTTAGTAGTTAGTTATCATGTTATGAAGACTATAGAAGAAACCTCATCAGTTATAAACTGCAAAGACTGTAAGACTAGACTATGACTAATTGCTTTCTATATTCAATAAAGATAAAGAAGTAGCCCAATAAATAGTTTAAGTACTTATTTAATTACTATTTTCAGTTTTAGAAGATTGAGTGAAAAGAAGATTCAACAGAGTTACTAAACGATTTAAAAATCACATCAATCCAAAAAATATGTATTAATAACACGTTATCGATATAAAAATGATGAGCAAGAAACTATGCTATAGAGTTGCCTTTGATAAGAACAAGACCGTTATATGATTTAAAAGATAATAGAAGAAAACAAAAATAGGTTTTTAAATAATCAGATGTATTAGTTCAGACTTGATCGTACATTCTTCTTGAAAAAGAGAAAGTTACCCGTTTTGATAAAGGTGTCGAAATCTTAAT
>NZ_JIBB01000096.1:0-1495 GCF_000620525.1 Acinetobacter sp. UNC436CL71CviS28 | reverse complement strand
TTGACAGGCGTGATTCAGATATTGGCAGGCTATTTAAAGCTCGCCAAGTTAATGCGGTTCGTATCTAAATCTGTAGTTATTGGATTCGTAAATGCGTTAGCAATCTTAATTTTCATGGCTCAGTTGCCGGAATTGATTAATGTGACCTGGCATGTATATGCTCTAGTTGCTTTAGGTCTGGCGATTATTTATCTCTTTCCTTTGGTTCCCCAATTAGGAAAATTACTCCCTTCTCCACTTGTCTGCATCATTGCAATCACATTACTGGCAATTGCTCTAGGAATTGATGTACGAACTGTGGGTGATATGGGATCGTTACCTGACACACTTCCAATGTTCTTGATTCCAAATATTCCTTTGAATATTGAAACATTGATGATTATTTTGCCTTATTCAGTCGCACTGGCGGCTGTAGGTTTACTTGAATCGATGATGACAGCAACTATCGTGGATGAAATGACAGATACGCCAAGTGATAAATATCAGGAATGTAAGGGACAAGGGATTGCGAATATTGCTTCTGGCTTTATGGGGGGGATGGCTGGCTGTGCGATGATTGGTCAATCTATGATTAACGTAAAATCAGGTGGCCTTACACGCTTATCAACATTCTCTGCGGGTATTTTTCTTCTTATTCTGGTTGTATTTATCAGTGACTGGCTCAAAGTGATTCCAATGGCTGCATTGGTAGCGGTAATGATCATGGTCTCTATCAGTACCTTTGAATGGAGTTCTGTCACTCAGTTAAAAGATAATCCTAAGAGCAGTAATATCGTTATGATTGCGACTGTGATTGTAGTTGTTGCTACGCATAACCTGGCTTTGGGTGTGTTAACAGGCGTATTACTTTCAGCCTTGTTCCTAGCGAATAAACTTGAAAATGATATCCAGGTAACTGCATCTTTTGAAGGAACAGCCCGTTTATATGATTTGAGAGGTCAGATCTTCTTTAGTTCTTCTGAAAAATTCATGCAAGGTTTTGACTTTAAAGAGGATGTAAAGGATGTGATTATTGATTTGACCCATTCTCACATTTGGGATGTAACATCAGTCGCCATGCTTGATTCTGTTGTAAATAAATTTCAAAAGAATGGTGTGAATGTCACTGTGCGTGGCTTAAATGAAGCCAGCTCTATTATGATTGATAAGTATGGAACACATGCCAGAATCTAAGCGCAGGAGATTTTACGTTTATGTAGAATCTCTAAAATTAACATAATACACCTTATACGAAATACTTGATATTTATCATTAAATTTCAGTATATTAGATCAAGCCGTTGTGGGGCATAGGGTACCAGAGCGGCTTTTTATTGATTATTTATGTTCCACGCTTAAAATTCGAACAATGTTTCATGATTTTTATAAGTTAAACTAAATTTAGTTGCCAATCCCAATAAGCTATTCACTAACTTGTAAATATCGGTATACCGCCTGACGACTAATCCCAAAAGCTTTTCCTAATGCCATTTTTGATGGATACTTCCCTTCCCTCC
>NZ_JIBB01000095.1:0-1511 GCF_000620525.1 Acinetobacter sp. UNC436CL71CviS28 | reverse complement strand
TACTTCCGTAGAGACTTTATTAAAAATCTTGAAATTAAACATACAGGTGCTCTTCATCAATATTGTAGCGGCCCGACTACAACAAACACCTGCCTTAGCTTAGCTAGACACCCTTGGGCGCAAGGATTACAAATTTAAAAAGGGTCTGCAAGTTTTTCTCAAGGGGAAGCATGAATAATCCACTAAATTTATATCCATTTAACATAATAGGCGTTATACGAAATGCCTTTTTAAATAGTGTTATTTATCATATACTTGATACAATAAAACCAAAACCAAAAAGATCAAAAAACACACGCTTTCACAACTCGTGTTTTTTTAAGCAGATTTGTAATCTTTCGCCAATAAAATCGTCTAAAAAATGCTCAATTTTGGCATTTTCCCAATGTTCTCAGCTCTTCTAGGGCGAAAACTATCCCCAATTGCTGTGGATGAAATTTAGGCTATTTTGTACGCTTTGGCTCACATCAATCTCGGCCCTTTGCGGCTATCTGGAACAGTAGAATTTTCATATGATTAAGTGGTCAGGAACAGGAAGTTCCATATAATTAAAAATAAGCACTAGGATGGCGCTATATAAGACACGCAAGAGCACAGAGACCTAATGTTCCAATAAAAAACCCTAGCAGGATGCCGGGGTTTTTTATTGCCTATCATTTCTCATTTGCAAAACAAGCATAATGCCTCTAAAATATAGACTATAATCTATATTTTGGTTGTGGTATGTGGACAGTCATTACGACAGATCTATTTAATCAGTGGCTTGAACAGCAAGATGAACCTACACAAGAGAAGGTCCTAGCTGCCCTGGTTGTTCTACAGCAGCAGGGACCGAGTTTAGGCCGTCCTTTAGTAGATACTGTGTATGAGTCTAAATTTACCAATATGAAAGAACTGCGTGTTCAACATCGCGGTAGACCCTTAAGAGCTTTCTTCGCATTTGATCCCTTACGACAGGCTATTGTTCTATGTATTGCTGATAAAGGCGGTAAAAAGCGTTTTTATAAAGACATGCTGGATATTGCAGATGAACAATACCAACTTCATCTCACTACCCTAGGAGATAAATCTAATGGCTAAGACTCTGCAAGAATTGTTAGCTAGCCGCTCTCCAGAGAGCCAAGCCCGTATTCAAAAAATGGCTGATGAATTACTGCTAGAAAATCAGCTTCATCTTATTCGTGAAGAACTCGAAATTTCTCAAAAAGAGCTTGCTGAAACTTTGGGAATAAAACAGCCATCGCTTTCAGCAATAGAAAATCGTGGCAATGATCTTAAGATTTCAACCATGAAAAAGTATGTTGAGGCAATGGGTGGGAAGCTCCGTATTGATGTAGAGCTTCCAACAGGAAAACATATAGGATTCAACGTTTAACAATAAAAATGGGAGCTATAGGCTCCCATTTTTAGATTCGTATAACGTTGAACCCAACGGTAAATAGTCGTGTGATCAACATTCACACCCCGTTCGGCCAGCATTTCCTGCAGTTCACGATAGCTAATGCCATATT
>NZ_JIBB01000094.1:0-1555 GCF_000620525.1 Acinetobacter sp. UNC436CL71CviS28 | reverse complement strand
AGTTAAGATGATGGTATGACAATTTTATATACTCCATAAACCCTTTAAATTAATTAGGTGGTTTATGTCGCACTTCAAGTTTTACTCTGCCTATCATTACTTTTTTCAAAAATTTCATTTCAAATTCCTTATTATTTTAAACCCATTACCATTAATTTTTTATTTTAAAAGATATATCCCAACTTGGATAGGGTATATTACACTATTCTTATTTTAAATTTTTCTTTAATAGCTTTTCATTCTCATTTTTATAACTAATCACTCCAGAGCTATCAATTGAGTAATAATCACCTATTTTCACTACCCCCAGCTCAGGTTTTATTTTTATCAGATAAAATTCAGAACTAGATTCTTCATCTGTATCAATATACTTTTCGGCAATAGAATAAAAACTATCTTTAATTTTAGGAAGGAACCTAAATGTATCTGCATTTAATGATTTTACTTTTGAGTCGTTTAATAAAACCACCAAATCAGGAGATATTTTTTGTAATTCAGATAACGTATAAGGTCTATTATTATATTTTTCAATTTGTTCACATTTTTTCACTGGATTTTTCTCAGTACACTTAGAGTAAAAATCGGAAGAAATTGGTAAGTTAAGTTTCTTTATCTCATTATTGGAACTAAAGTTATCATATTTTTTTGTTTCTTTTCCCAACTCATCTCTTGATTTAAAATTAAAATCCCCATTATTATATACATAGCACGTTTTTACTGCCCTATAAGAATTCTGATATTGGTTAAAGTTACCATTTAAACAAAATAAATTATTATTTGATGAAAATTCTACAGGCTTAATATTTGACATCACACTCAATGAAGCTGGAAATGTAAAAACCTTAAGACTTTCTAAATCGATAACAGCAAAATATAAATAGTTTTTTTCTTTAAAACTCATTAAAAACTTATTTTTATCAAAATTTGATACTTTATTTTTTAAAATATTATTATAATCTTTTAATCTTTCTTTGGTACAAAAATCTACTTCATCAAAATCAATTGAACAGCTTTTGACATCGATTTTATTTATATCTTTTGCTACAGACGTATTACTTGAACATCCTAAAATTGATAAAATTATAAGCACAGTTAAGCTTACAGATGTATTTTTCATTTTTAAATAGATCCTTTATACATGAGGTTTTTTTTAAAACTAAACCTTCAAACCCAAATTCTTTTGATATTATAAAATAACATTCCAGCAACTTTTCAGATTCAAGCTTTTAAAATATTATCTATATATAAAATAAATTACTTAACAAATCTACCCTCTTCATTTAATCTCAGCTTGTGATTTTGGCCAGATTCTTTATAAAAAACTTCATAGTTTTGGTTAATTAAAATATTTTTAGAAACATCCAATGTAATACTCTTAACTAAGCCAAACTTATTAACCGTCATAAGATTTATTTCTGGGCTTTCATTTTCACTTATAGAAGGCGAAGCAATTAATAACACACGGCAGAGTAAAACTTGAAGTGCGACATAAACCACCTAATTAATTTAAAGGGTTTATGGAGTATATAAAATTGTCATACCATCATCTTAACTT
>NZ_JIBB01000093.1:0-1659 GCF_000620525.1 Acinetobacter sp. UNC436CL71CviS28 | reverse complement strand
GTATCAAACAACTCGAACGCGAAAATAAAGAACTGCAACGCGCCAATGAGATTCTACGTAAAGCAGCCGCTTTTTTCGCCCAGGCGGAGCTCGACCGCCCACACAAATAATGGTGGATTTTATCCATAATAATAAAGAGCTGTACGGAGTCGAGGCGATTTGTAGAATTTTACCAATCGCACCTTCAACCTATTACCGCACTCTAGATCTCTGCGAAAATCCAGAACATCGAGCAAAGCGAGATTTACATGACTTGCATCATGCTGAACAAATTAAACGAATTTGGAAGGAAAGTTCAGGTCGGTATGGTGTACGTAAAGTCTGGCAAAAACTGAAACGTGAAGGTTATGTTATCGCACGCTGTACTGTTGCTCGATTAGGGTCTGTTGACATTTACTGTTCATAATTAACCCTATAAAGGTAGCCATAAAAATATACAGGCTAAAGCAACAGAACTTTGATAATTTCTTTTGAGCTTGTCATATCGAGTAGCTATTCCTCTAAATTGCTTTAATCTACAAAACATATTTTCAACTAAATGCCTGATTTTATATAAACACCAGTCCATATGGTCATTGTTCGATTGGCTATTTGTTTTCTTTGGTATATTCGCTTTAGTCCCTGTTTTCCTGATCTGTTCACGCAGTGGTTCTGAATCATAGCCTTTATCTGCACATACCACTTTTGTCTCTTTTAAATCTAATGTTGATATTAAATCAGGTGCAACTTTAACATCATGTGTGGTTCCATCGGTAATCATGAAATCAATAGGATTGCCATGTGCATCAACAATCAAATGTATTTTTGAGGAGTTTCCTCCTACACTTTTAGAAATAGATTGATTCGCTATACCGGCAGAATGTTGATGAGCACGTACATGAGAGCCATCAATAAAAATCCACTCCATATCGGGGCATGAGGCTAGTAATTTGAATAATCTAAGTAACTTACCGCTGCTTGACCAACGATTAAAACGTTTGAAAATAGAGTTTGAATGACCAAAACAACAAGGAATATCTCGCCACGGACAGCCTGTTCTAATTCTATAGAGAATAGCTTCAATAAAATTGCGTAAATTTGAGTTGTGGTGAATGGATAAATTACGCAGAATAACTTTCAACTTTTGCCAGTGTTGATCTGTCAGCATGGTACGAGGCATAGCGAATAGTAAAATTGTGTTTGGCGATTTGATTTTACTACTTCGCTATTTTTTTAAACTAAAAGTGTCAACACACCCTAATGAAAAAGCTAGGTATACAAGGTGTTTGGTGAGGTAAGAACAAACAAACCACCCGTAGCCGAGATGACCAAAAACGAGCAGATGATTTAGTGAAACGTAATTTTAGTGCTGATCGACCTGACCAATTATGGGTCAGTGACTTTACGTATATTCAAACAAATTCAGGCTGAGTCTATACCGCCTTTATTATTGATGTGTTCTCACGAGCAATTGTTGGATAGAAAGTATCTACACGGATGAATACAGATATGGTACTCGATGCACTTGAGCAAGCATTGCACGATCGAGGCATGCCAAAGAATGTGATTCATCATTCAGATAGAGGTGTTCAATATCTTTCCATTCGCCATACCAATCGTTTAGAAGCTGCAAATTTACGAGCATCAGTCGGTACAACTGGTGATTCATACGATAATGCT
>NZ_JIBB01000092.1:0-1759 GCF_000620525.1 Acinetobacter sp. UNC436CL71CviS28 | reverse complement strand
GTTAGATTGGCTTACACCATTAGAGAAATTTGCTCAGCTTGTTGATTATCATAAGACTTTTCAAACTGTCGCACCTCATGTTTGAATTCGCCCAGGATTATTTGATGGTTTAGGCATAGGCATTAATCAGCGTTATATTGGTAACCGAAAAGGTCAGACTGCAAATAATACTTATACGATGGGCAGTTATGCAACAACTGATTTAATTTCGTACTATGACTTAAATCCTGATTTAAGATTCAGCTTTGATATTATGAATATTTTTAATAAAGAATATGATGATAGCGCTTTTAACCGCTATGTATATCCTGGACAACCACGGACTGCAAAGTTAGGTATGACATACAGTTTTTAGTTAAAGAACGCAGATATTCACTCTTAATTCTACTTTAAATAATAGGTAGCATAATAAGCCTTATTTCTGATTTTTCAAGTAAGAATAATAAGGCTTCAATTAACTAAAAAATACTGATTTATGAGAAAACATTTCTAATATACTTATAAAATATCTGTGAGCAGAAGATTTTATTAGTCACATTCTGTTTATTGTATAATTTAATCTTAATATCAAACTATATAAACTTAAAAGGTCTAGCATGATGAATGCTAGACCTATTTAAAAAATATAATATATAATATATAGATGATTTTAATATTACTTCATCATTGAAACCATTTGTTCAGCCATTTGTAAGTGTGTAGCAACCGCACTACGTGTTTGAACAAGCATGTTCTTTAAGTCAGAGTTTTTAGCATTTGGAATCAATTTTTTATCGATAACCATGAGGACTTTACGATGTACTTCCACTTGGCTCTTCATATAATCTTTATCAGTGTCAGAAGATGATCTGTTAAGTTTATCAACGATCTTATCACTGTCACGCTGTAATAACTTACTAATCTCACTGGTCTGTGGTGTTAGCATCAGACGAGTTGCCAATGCTTAACCTTTTTGCTCATTCGCTGAGTGTTCACGAATCATCATCTGAGCATATTGACGGACTTGAGCCATTTTTAACTTTGGCAAGGCCGCGTTTGCCTGCATAATCTCGCCATTGTTGGCAGTACTCAATATTTTAATAATCTGGTTATCAGATAAGTCTTCATGCTTATCATGCCACATTTTAGAATGATGTTTTCGATCATCCATAGAGTGATGGCCTTTGGTTGTACTTTGGCATGCAGTCAGGCCTAATATACTACTAAAAGCAATACAGCTGACTATCTTTTTCACTGTTATAGTTTCCACTTTGGCATCCTTTTAGAGTTTTATTATTGAAGTAACTTTTTTAAGATAGTCTAATTAAATTGGAAATAGTGTACTTTTTCAGTTGCTTTGTTAGATAAATGTATAAACATATTATAGCTTTAAGTAAATAGTTAATTTAAAAAGTTTCTTAAAGTATAAAAAATTAATTTAATAAAAAGAAACCAACTATTATTCCTCTTATTTATAAGAGTCATTATATATTTCAAAAAAATAAGAATTTATTATAAAAATAGCTTTAAAATTATAGTTAAATATCTAGTATAAAATTATTTTCAGTAAAACTTTTAAAATAAAAAAAATTCTATTATTTTTAAGTAATATTAATATAGCAAGACACTTTAATTATATATTTCAATTATTCCAATAAACTGGATATACATAATTTATTTAAATAATAGGCAGAGTAAAACTTGAAGTGCGACATAAACCACCTAATTAATTTAAAGGGTTTATGGAGTATATAAAATTGTCATACCATCATCTTAACTT
>NZ_JIBB01000091.1:0-1779 GCF_000620525.1 Acinetobacter sp. UNC436CL71CviS28 | reverse complement strand
CCTTTGTTTGATTAAGATTTCGACACCTTTATCAAAACGGGTAACTTTCTCTTTTTCAAGAAGAATGTACGATCAAGTCTGAACTAATACATTTAAACTGGAGGAATGGTTATTTACGTCCTGACTGCCGGATCTGGTGTTTCTATCGGCGGGCGATACCAGTGTAAAATTCCTCGGAATAAGAGCTGCATCTGCAACACGCTTTGCGCTTTAAAGTCATGGAATTGAATATGAATCGTGGATTGTATCTTTACCCGTTCATACCTGATATCTTCATTCAGAAAATGAATTTTCCTTTCTATTTCAACACGCAGAATTGCCGAGGCGCCCCGACGCTCTACAACAAACAAATTCTAATCTAAGATTTACATAAATAGACTGATAAAGTTTAAAAGGAATAAATATTAATTTAAACAACATGGAAATTCCTGTTAATTTCAACAGAAATATGAACAATCTCTTCATGAATTGACAAAGCTTTACGAACTACCTCTGCTGTTAAGGAGTCATTAACTGTATTTAGGGATAAAATACATGAAAATTTACTTCTACCTACTTTCCAGACATGCAGATCAGTAATCGTAATTTGGTTATCTAATTCCTCTACAACTTCCTGAATCTCCTTTACTACAGGATGTTCCATCTCTGCATCAAGCAATGTTTTACCTGTTTCTCTAATCAATCCCCAAGACCATTGTGCTACAAGCACTGCACCTACGATCCCTAGAATTGCATCTAAAAAATCCCATCCAAAATACTTCCCTGCGAAAAGTGCAATAATCGCTAATACAGAAGTTACTGCATCTGCTACTACATGAAGAAAAGCGGCTTTCTGGTTTAAGTCATGGTCATCATGAGAGTGATGATGATCGTGGTGGTGGTCATGGTCATCATGAGAGTGATGATGGTGGTGGTGACCATTTTCACGTAGTAACCAGGCACAAATAAAATTAACGATCAAGCCAACAATCGCAATTGAAATTGCCTCGTTGTAGTGAATATTCACAGGATTGAATAAACGTTCTATCGATTGAACACCCATGAATACAGCAACAACCATCAATAAAATGGCACTCGAATATCCAGCTAAGATTTCTATCTTCCATGTACCGAAACAGAATCTCTGATCACGAGCATATTTTCGAGCCATTTTATAGGCAAAATAAGCTAAGCCCAATGCCAACATATGAGAACTCATATGCCATCCATCAGCCAATAAAGCCATGGAATTAAAGAACCATCCTCCAAAAATTTCAAACACCATCATTACACCAGTGAGGATGGTTGCGATTAAAATTTTCTTTTGTGCTAAAGGATTTCCTTCGTCAAATTGATGCGAATGGTCACTTTTAACATTATTTAGATATTGCATTTTATTGCACCACAATTAATACTCCCCCATAGTATATGTTCTTGAGGTTGAATAGTATGTCTCACTTAAATCAGAACAAAAAAATTTTAAATCGGATTAGACGAATTCAAGGTCAAACTAATGCCCTTGAACAGAATATTTTAAATTCTGAAAATTCTTGTATTGAGGTATTACAGCAAGTTGCAGCAATTAAAGGTGCGATAAATGGCTTAATGAATGAGTTAATAGAACTTCATCTTAGAGAACATGTACTCGGTGATACTGAGGAAATAAAGGAAAAAGAACTGAATGAATTTTTAGCTTTAGTTAAACTGTATTAGTTCAGACTTGATCGTACATTCTTCTTGAAAAAGAGAAAGTTACCCGTTTTGATAAAGGTGTCGAAATCTTAATCAAACAAAGGTAAC
>NZ_JIBB01000090.1:0-1814 GCF_000620525.1 Acinetobacter sp. UNC436CL71CviS28 | reverse complement strand
AAGCTTGAAAATCATTTCAAAGCCTTTGATTTAGTGTTCTTTTATATCAATAATGGATTCGTTTAATGCCAGCATACTTTTTGAAACACTACCCATTTTTCACCTATTAACCAATTAGAATTAAGTTTTAAGCAGCTAAGTAATTTTACAAATACTATATCCTCATTCTTTAAAGATCAAAAAAATTGCTTTTTTATCTAACTAAAAGGTGTCTACAAAATTGGTGGCTATTCACTATAAGTTATAGAAATTACTAGATGTTTCTTTAATTCTGTTCTTTTCTATTCATTCGACACATAAGCTCACGAATTACGTAAACCCTATATAAGTTTATTTTTTAAACACTCGGATGTCTTATTTCATACATTAATTTACAGCGATTTCTTGGCGCATAAGGCTCTAATAAAAGTGTTTTTTAATTCTTGGCAGCCTTGCTACGAGTCTGTTTAATGTTGAACTAGAAAGAGGAAATCCGCATGCGTGCTCTTACCTATCATGGTGCTCGGGATGTACGAGTTGAATCTGTTCCAGATCCAGTGATTCAGGAACCAGATGACGTTATTTTAAGGGTGACAGCCACCGCCATCTGTGGCTCAGATCTGCATTTATACCGGGGAAAAATCCCGGCCACTGAAGACGGTGATATTTTCGGCCATGAATTTATGGGAATTGTAGAAGAAGTCGGCCCACAAGTAACCGAAGTCAAAAAAGGTGATCGGGTAATTATTCCCTTTGTGATTGCATGCGGTCACTGTTTTTTCTGTGAACATGAACTAATGGCTGCCTGTGAAAATACCAATACCGGCCGTGGTGCAATTCTCAATAAAAAACAGATTCCACCAGGGGCAGCTTTATTTGGCTTTAGCCATCTGTATGGTGGTATACCGGGTGGTCAAGCTGAATATGTGCGGATCCCCAAGGGCAATGTCGGACCATTTAAAGTGCCAGGCTCCCTGCCTGATGAAAAAGTATTATTCCTGACCGATATTCTACCAACCGCCTGGCAAGCAGTGAACAATGCCCAAGTTGGTCGAGGTTCCAGTGTGGCGATTTATGGTGCTGGCCCAGTCGGTCTGCTGGCTGCTGCCTGTGCGCGGATGCTCGGTGCCGAGCAGATTTTTATGGTCGATCACCATCCTTATCGTCTGCGTTTCGCACATCAAACCTATGGAGTGATTCCGGTCAATTTTGATGAAGTCGATGCCGCTGAATTTATCATTCAAAATACCACGGGTTATCGTGGAGTCGATGCCGTCATTGATGCGGTCGGTTTTGAAGCTAAAGGCAGCATGCTGGAAACCGTAATGACCAACCTGAAATTAGAAGGTTCGAGTGGTTCAGCGTTAAGACAATGTATTGCAGCGGTCCGCCGCGGCGGTGTGGTGAGTGTACCTGGAGTTTATGCCGGTCCAATTCATGGCTTCCTGTTTGGTGATGCCTTTGACAAAGGTTTAACCTTTAAAATGGGACAAACCCATGTGCATAACTACTTGCCGCAGTTGCTAGAACATATTGAAAATGGAGATCTGTCTCCAGATCTGATTATTACCCATCGCATGAAACTGGAAGATGCTGCGGAAGGTTACCGTATTTTTGATAAAAAAGAAGAAGACTGTCGTAAAGTGATTCTGACGCCATAAATATGATTAAAGGAAAGCGCCATCAGGCGCTTTTTTATTTTTTATCATCATTTTATCAATCCTCTTTTTCTTGTTTTTAAGGGCTTTGTTGCACAAAGATTTGAAATGCAAAGCGCCCCTAATTGAGCCAAATTTAAGGCGTAACTTGGGTAAGTGGTCGACCTAATTCCGTAA
>NZ_JIBB01000089.1:0-1832 GCF_000620525.1 Acinetobacter sp. UNC436CL71CviS28 | reverse complement strand
GATATGTCTTCTATGAAAGGTATGGATCATGATATGCCGATGAATAGCGCTACTGTTAAGGCGGCTTCAGACAAGAATGATAATACCGTATTTGGATGGGCAAATGCTTCAACACCTGAAGGTAATAAAGCATTGCAATATAGTGATTTGCAATCGTTAGATCCTCAAAAAGACACTCGTGCAGCTGAACGTGAAATAGAGATCCGTCTTGGTGGAAACATGGAGCGTTATATTTGGACAATAAATGGTAAAAAATTTAATGAAGCCGACCCACTAGTGGTGAAGTATGGTGAACGTATTCGCTTAAAATTTGTCAATGACAGTATGATGGCTCACCCAATGCACTTACATGGCATGTTTATGCAGCTTGAGAATGGTCAGGATCCAAGCAATATGCCAAACAAACATACGGTAATTGTTCCACCTGGGAAAACGATAACCACTCTACTCACAGCTGATGAGTTAGGTGAGTGGGCTATTCATTGTCACCTGCTTTACCATATGAGTGCAGGAATGATGAATAAACTCATTGTAGCTCAAGTGGAAGATGGTAATTCTACAAAGACTGTTCCTCAGTCCCAAGTAAATGAGAAGGGAGTAAATCCACATGCACATCACTAATAATTTGTTTTCAAAAACAACTTTGATGATTGCGCTATTTGGATTATCAAATCTAACGTTCGCTAAAAATGAAACTCCTGTACAAGACAGTAATATTACAAAAAATATGAAAATTCTTTTACAGGAATCTGGAGGATTAAAGTATTCCCTTCAAGAGCGTTATCCAGAATATTATTCAATGGAAAATGCGGATATGGGGGATAAGAGTGTCCAGATTGCGCTTGAGAACTCTAACTCACCTCATGACAATCATCTTAAAGAACATGGTGGACAAATTTATCAAACGACAAAATTTGAAAATGAATGGATGGTTGATGAAGACGGTAAGGGCAACCTAGGAACAAAGTTTGAAACTTTAATTGGAACAGATGAAAATCGTCTATTTATTGAAGCCAATTCGGAAAAGTCAGAAAGTAATGATCCAAAATATGCTGTATTAGCACTTTATAGCCGTAACGTAGCCCCATTTTGGGATGTACAAGCTGGGGTAAGATATAGTGAAGATAAAAATAACAGCAGCAGCGATCGAGTGGATGGGGTTATTGGTATATTAGGTCTAGCTCCTTATTTCTTTGAAACACAAGCATATCTTTATGGCGGTGAGAATAATTTTTGGGGAGCAAGTTTTGAATTAGAACGTGATTTGCTTTTAACTCAGAAACTTATTACTCAACCTTATATCGAAGCAGATGTAATATTTAGCGATGATTCTAACTATGCTGCAAAATCAGGTTTATCAGAACTAAAAACTGGTATCAAAACCCGATATGAGATTACTAAGCGAATTAAACCTTTCATTGATGTTGCTTACCAATATGAAAAAGGACAGAAAGCCACTTCTATGCAAGAGGCAACAGAGTCTGAAAAGGGATGGAAATATGGTGCAGGCATCGAATTAGTTTTTTAAAATAGTATGATTTGGATTCATGAATGGTAGCTTCGGCTACTATTCATGAATTATTACTATTTATTTTCGAATCTGTAAAACTAAAAAAGCTTAATTTTTGGTCTATTTTTATGCAGTGGTTAAAAACATGCTTATCGCTGTTTTTATCGTTTGCTATTCTTTTAGTAGGATCGGCTGCTACTACTTCGTCTGTACATCATCGGTGTTTAATGTGTACTAGCTCAAACCTGATCTGACAGTTACCCATTTTTTATTGTGCCTGTCAGGTTAAATTTGAGCTAAATTCTTCTCAGCCCAAATCCGT
>NZ_JIBB01000088.1:0-1962 GCF_000620525.1 Acinetobacter sp. UNC436CL71CviS28 | reverse complement strand
TTTGATATTGGATAGAACACGTGCCCGTTCATGATTTTCAGGAGATAAACGAACATGCGTAGATTTCTTTTCAAGACTCATAAATTCACCTATGCACTTAATGCTTGGTTGCGGACGTAATCAAAATCTGCCTCTGGACAAAGCAGGTCGCAGCTAACTGCACCATCACTCTCTTTATCGATTTTGATTGCGAGAGAGGCGCTGCATTTACTGTTGCCATACATGATCTGGTTTAAGTACCCCAGTGAGGTCTGGCAGCGTTTTGCGAAGTCTTCTCGATCACTTAAAGAAAGGCTGGCTAAGAAAGCTTTTAGTTCGGTTGTATTAGCAGAAGACATATCTAAATCTCCCATTAGTAATATTTAGTAAATACTAATTTTTATTACTAAAGAAGTCAACAGAGATTTAGTGTTTACGAATTTACTTTTTACTAAAAAATAGATGAAATACTGTTATGGATATTATTTCTTTAAGACGCGCCAATTTACGCCGGGCCATTGATGCCAAAAATAAATCAGAAGGGTTTTCCTCAGATGCTGCTTTCTGTGAGCATTACGACTTAAACCCCAGCCATATATCTCAGCTTGTAAAAGGTCATGGGAGTTTTGGCGAGCGCGCAGCTCGAAACTTAGAGAAAAAAGTCGGCTGGGAATCCGGCTTGCTAGATAGAGAGCCAGCAAAAAATATCTTTGGTGAAGAAAGCTTTGCTAATGTGCCACGAGTTAAAGCGCGCATGGCTCCCGTCTTATCTTGGGTGCAAGCTGGTAATTTTACGAATGTTGCTGCTGTTGATATGAGTGAAGTTTCTCAATGGCTGCCATTACCAGAAGATGAGTGCTCAAACTGCTTTTTTCTTCAAGTTCAAGGGGTGAGTAATTTTCCTGATTTTATTGAAGGCGATTACATTGTTGTAAACCCTGATGCTTATTATGGGGATATGCAATCGGGAGATATTATTGTGGTCCGTCGTGGTGAAGATGCTACGTTTAAAAAACTGGTTATTGAAACAAATGGCAAAAGATACCTTCAAGCATTAAATCCAGATTTTAAGCCAAATATTATTGAGTTTGATGAAGAATGTCACTTTGTGGGACAAGTGGTTGATTGCGTAAGGTATGTCTATCACGCAAAACCTAGAGTAAGAAAGAGTTAAGAATCAAGGCCGCTGTATGCGGCTTAGGTGTTTTTATGGAAAGAATAATTAAAATTATTAAAGACTGGTGGAATGGAAAGGACACTTATGAAAAGCAAAATCGATACGATGCTGCGTTCTTTATTTCGCCATTAAATAAGAAGCACTGGACCTCTGAATGGGTGCATAAAATTTTGGATTTTTATTTAAAGAATTGGAAATATATTTGGGAGTTAGTTATTGCTGTTTTGACAGCTATTTTTGTTGCTAAATTTTTTGGCTGAGTAATTATCATTAAGCCACATTCCAAATAAAACCGCACCTATCCAGCACATTATGGTAATAAGTGCTTTTCCTTCATGTAATCCAGAAAGTACATGTAATAAATAAATCTGACACGCTATTGATGTTAGCAACATTCCTAGCTTCATGGATACCTCCTAGCCCACCCCGTGTGGGTTTTCTTTTGTCTATTAAAACATGAAATTCAGCAAATACTAATTTTTAACTAAATAAATTTAGTAAATACTATTGACTAATTATTTAGTAAATACTAAATTATAACCATCAAGACAACAAAAAGCCCCAACGTTGTTCCACCAACTTGAGGCCCGACCCACCCTAGTGAGTGAATTAATTATGAATGCAAAACTTACTTTATTCAATAGCCTCCTAATTGCCTCAGTGGTATCAGGCTGCAACTACGCTGATGCAAGTGGGCCTGCACAAGAAGTTGAAGTCTCTATCAATCAGGCTAAACCATTCGTTGCCCTTCAAGAGTTATCAGTTCAGGGCAAGCTTTACCCACATGAACACGAAGGCACGGAATC
>NZ_JIBB01000087.1:0-2123 GCF_000620525.1 Acinetobacter sp. UNC436CL71CviS28 | reverse complement strand
CTTGAAAGTGCCGACCGTGGAAGGGATTCATCTGCTGTATCTCGAAATAAATAAGATATTTAGCTTATCATGTCAGCCTATTTGCAACAGTGCCGAAAAATTCCAGTATGCCGCATAGCCGCAAAGGGCCGGAATTGACGTAAGCAAATGCGTACAAGATCGGATAAAAACCGTCCCCTTTTTATCCGCAGAAATTGGGGATATTTTCTTACCGGAGAAGGCTGACAACATTGAAGAAAGTTTTAATTTGATTAAGAAACAATCAATTTTATTGGCGGAATATATCAAAACAGTTTAAAAAAAAGCCGACTTGTTTCCAAGTCAGCTTTTCGACATCGTCGAGCATTATCACTATAACACAAGTATCTGATTTTTATATATTTAAAATATACGTTTCGTATAAGCTCTATTATGTTAAATGGGAGGGAGGGAGCAAAATAAGTTAACATTTTGCTTCCGGCCACATTAAGCTAGAGTTTTATTTAAATAAAGCTATTTAGTAATCATTAAATTAATTAAAATCTAAATCTAACACCAGCTCCATATAACCAACCTTTCTCAGAGTTTGATTCTATTTGCCACGACGTTTCATCATTACCTTTTGAATACTCATAGGCAATGTCGATATACGGCATGATCTTTTTACTGATTTCATAGCGAGTTTCAAGCCCTGCGGTTGCACTGCTTAAACCAGTTTTTTTCGCATATTTAGAGTCATCACTAAAGATCGCATCCAACTCTAAATAAGTTTGAATAATCAACTTTTGCGTAATCAGAAAATCACGTTCCGTTTCTAGACTAAAACCCGCATAACTGTCTTCTCCTGCATAGAGATAAGCATCAGTTTCAAAGAAATATGGTGCCATACCATGTAAGCCAATCACTGCATCAACATTTTCTTCGGTGTCTTTGCGATGATCATCGAGTTCAACTTTTTCACTGCGATAACGTGCACCAATCTGTGCATCCCAAAAGTCTGAAATCATACGGCTATATAAAAGTTTGGCATCATAATGTGCATCATGCGATTCTTCTTTATCGGCATGAACTTTAATAAAAACCTTATTTTCATCTGTGCCAATACGGGTTTCAAACTCTGACTTTAAACCGCCTGTGCCATCTTCATTGACAAACCACTTATTATCCACCGTCGTAATCGCATAAATTTGCGCACCGTGTTCTGAGCGATGATCATAATGCGAACTCTGCTGAGTATTCGCATCTGGTACATGATGTAAATGATTAACCGTAGATGTTGCCTGATGTTGTACATGATTCATCTGACCATGGTTCATTTTCCCCATCATCTGCATGTGTTGTGCATGCTCTTGTGCAGAATGTTGTGAATGATTCATCTCAGACATGGCTTGATGATTCATTGATGGCATATTTTTCCCATTATTCTGAGTCGTTGAATGATGCCCTTCGTGCGCCACACTTAAGGTCGTTAAACTCAATACCGCAACAGAAAAAATCGCTTTCAATACAAAATTAGTGATGTGCATGTTCAGCTCCTTTTTGCTCAGTTACTTGTTGAGTTTGAGTCGAATTTGTACCTTGAATTGGCATTGTAGATACTTGTTCATCGCTAACATTCGCCACGATTAACTTGTTCATCATCCCCGCACTCATGTGATACAACAAATGACAATGGATTGCCCATTCACCCAATTCATCCGCAGTTAATAAAGCCGTAACTGTTTTACCCGGTGGTACGATCAATGTGTGTTTATTTGGCATATCTACCGACTCTTGACCATTCTCCAACTGCATAAACATACCGTGTAAATGCATCGGGTGCGCCATCATACTGTCATTAATAAATTTGATACGGATACGCTCGCCATACTTCACTTTTAATGGCTCAGCATCGCTGAATTTTTTACCGTTAATCGTCCAAATATAACGCTCCATAGTACCGCCCAAACGCACTACTAATTCACTGCTAGCTTCACGAGTATCTTTTTGCGGTTCTAAAGATTTTAAATCACTATATTGCAAGGCTTTATTGCCCGCAGGTGTAGATGCATTTGCCCAACCATAAACCACTTGATCATTTTCTTGTGGTTTTGCTGTGCCATGCTGTGAATGATCCATTTTCGAGTGATCCATGCCTTGCATAT
>NZ_JIBB01000086.1:0-2221 GCF_000620525.1 Acinetobacter sp. UNC436CL71CviS28 | reverse complement strand
TGCTGTCAATAGTTGTTGGGGGGCAGAAAAATTTAAGAATTATCTGTATATGGATAGCAGCAGCTATAAGTTCATTACTTGCTTATTGGTACTTACCTGAAAACTCTCATGTTGTTGTTGGAGCTTTAGTAGGTGGCGTTGTTGGTATGCTATTAAAGGACAAACAGGCATGAATTTAGAGATAAGTACACAGTCGGTAGGACTTATTATTTTCATTATGGCACTTGTAACATTGGCCACCCGTTGGGGTGGTGTTTTCATCATGTCCTTTATCCCAATCAATGACCGAATACAGCGTTTTATTAGCGCAATGTCAGCTTCTGTATTGGTCGCTATATTGGCTCCAATTGCAATTGAGGGGGATCTTGGTGCTCGATGTGCATTATTAGCGACAGCTATAACAGCGGTGATTTTCAAAAAACCTCTAGTTGCTATAGGGACTGGTATTATCACTGCGGCTGTTATACGACAGTTTTAGGGATAAGCTCCTGCAATTGATTTGATAAAGCCAAACACACAAGCGTTGGGCTTTTATGATTTATCAACAGGATTATTAATGCTCGAAATCTGCTCAGGACTCTCCACCCATGATTCGCGATGCTCATCACGGGTGGAGAGTCCTGAGCAGATTTCGGCAATATTCACCCTACCTTCGCCAATAAAAATTGACACAGGTATTTGAATATTGCCGTTGTCGCTCTTCACGGTATGGAGCCGCCTTTCGCTTTCAATCGACACGCTCAGATTGCGTTTAGTCTGAGTCGCAAGAGAGTATTTTGGATCTAACTATCCACCCGCACACGCCTTTCTCTCTCATTGGCTTGTTATCTCGGCGAGGGAACTACCCAACATGCCACTTAAACAATCGACCAACGTATTCCCTGCGCCCTTTCCCCAGTGCAATTCTTCAGATAGGAAAGCGATTATAAAATCTTTAGCCTTTGATGCCTGCCGTCACTTATCCACCTGCACATCAAAGCCACGAAGAAGATCAAGCCAACATATAAACAGTTGCACTTACAAACTTAATCTTTTGTACAGACGTAGTGAACGAACCGATGGGTTTAAATTGTATGACGAAGCACATTTAACGAAATTTTTTATATCTGAGGCATTGAAACCAAAGCAATTTCTCAAAAAATTAGACTGTGTACAAAAAAATTTACATATAAACGGTTGTACAAAAGAATAATTTCCTTAAAATATGAGGAACTGGCAGTTACAAGCCTCTGGTGATTATCTGTACGAGTTTCAGCTCTACAGATCTTTCGTTAAAAGATACTGGTAATATCATTTAACTGTAACGCCAATAAATTTAATACAAAGGCCCTTGTTAAAACAAGGGCCTTTGTATTCCAGTTACATAAAAAATGAAATTAGCTATGTTAATGGGCTGCAATGTGATTTGGACAGCTCTTTTACTGAACCGTACCGGGTTTGTTGGAGACAACTTTTCTTGAGAGAAGGTTCCGATGACAAAACCCAAATATACCCCTGAAATCAAAGAAAGAGCAGTTCGCTTACTTGTCAAACCCGAAAAAGACTATATCCCTCGACTTGAATTGCAATCACAACAATTTCTCGCAAGATTGGCTGTACTCCTGAAAAACTTCGTGCCAGGCATCAAATGCATTTAGATCAGCAACGTATCAAACAACTTGAAAACTAGAATAAAGAACTGCAACGGGCGAATGAAATTCTTCGTAAAGCAGAAGCTTTTTTCGCCCAAGCGGAGCTCGACCACCCACACAAATAATGATTGATTTCAGGTGGTGTTTCAAAAATTATACTGGGATTAAATGCAGCCATTATTGATGTAGAAGAAGGTTAAATCGAAAGCCTTAAAGTGATTTTCTAACTTTTTCGAAAAATTACAGCTTCTCCTAAGCTCATCGACTTCAAGACATTCGTAGTGACTTTGTTTAGGACGAATCTGATAGGTCGATTCACTTAAGGTTCGTAATACCTGAGTTGCACCCTTGATAGCTTAATCCATGATCACCAATAAACTGATGTTTGCAATCTTTGCACTGATGGTTTTGTTTCCCATCTACTTTGATGCCATTTCTCTTTATATTATTACTTAGACAGGTAGGACATTTGATTTGTAGCGTTATTTTCATACCTCTATTCTATCAAAAGCCATATTTTTTTTCAGCATACTTTTTAAAACACCACCTAATTTTTTATGAAGTTATGAAGTTATGAAGTTATGAAGTTA
>NZ_JIBB01000085.1:0-2273 GCF_000620525.1 Acinetobacter sp. UNC436CL71CviS28 | reverse complement strand
TGTCTAATCAACAGGGTTTTCGGTCTCTAAGTACTTTTTAAAGGGAACATCATCGACTCAAATCTCTATTTGCAACAGTGCCATTTGCAGTCATCCAGCGCCGAACCGTTTCTACCGGGATATTCAGGTCAAACATGCTGCTGAGCTTCTCATGCGCCAAGGTAGGTCCAAAGCCCAGCAGATGTTCAGAAATAATGGAAAGACATTCTGATTTTAACAGAACGTCATGGCGACGATGACCCGGTTGACCACGACTGGCATGCGTCATGCCTGAAACACCATCTTGATTGAGCTTCTGCAATAACCGGGTAATTTGACGGGTGGAAAGATTCAGGATTTCAGCAGCACGGACTTGGGTAATACGATGATCTCGAACGTCTTGCAGAACTGCAAGACGTTGAATTTCTTTGTCAGACATAGTGATCAGCATCTATATTTTATATCCAGTCCATGGTGATAAAAACCATCATAAACCAGACATTTTTATTGGTGAGAATATAGACACTTTAAATGGGTTCTAACAAACACGTTTCGTATAAGGTGTATTATGTTATTTTTAGAGAAACTACTAAATTATATTGAGTTGTAAATATTTGAAATTCCGTTAAGATATTTTGGATTAAATTCTATTCCTAGATAGCATTCGTGTTGACTCATCTCTCCAAAAAACTTTGGTTTTGTTTTCTTATGGTTTTTGCCATAGGATGGAGTAGTGTGTCTGTTGCATCAGTAAAGATAATGCATATCAATATGCAAACTGAAATGAGCCAAGATCATTGTTTAGATCAAGCACAGCAAGTCACTCAACATGGTATTAATCACGAAGTACAGACGAATACCGATTGCCATAATCATTTAGCTCTTAATCAGAATATAGATCACAAAAAGTGTCAGGAATGTTCTAGCTTATCCTGCCAGACACAGATCTCATGTCTTCATTCTTTGCAAAGCTCGCTAGATCCCCTAGATACCTTCTATTCTATAGATCAGCCTAATTTTTATTACCCCAACCAATATCTAAATGGGTATTGGCAAGAAATTTCACGTCCTCCTAAAACTTAACCAATTTTTTTAAAATTTATTTATTTTTCAAAAATTAAGGTTAAGTTATGTCTCATAAAATTAGTTCGTACCTATTAGCAGGTATTTGTTTTGCATCGTCGCCTTTGGTTTTTGCCGAAGTGCGTGAATATCAGCTTGTTATTGATGAAGCAGTGGTCAGCCCAACTGGAAAGCCTGTAAAGCGCATTACCGTAAATGGTCAATTTCCTGCGCCTTTGCTTGAGTTTGAAGAGGGTGATGAAGCCATCATTCGCGTGAAAAATAATTTAAAAAACCAAGATTCTTCTATTCATTGGCACGGACTGTTGTTGCCGGGCATTATGGATGGTGTACCGGGATTTAATGGTTTTAACGGTATTAAGCCTCAAAGCGAGTATGTTTATAAATTCAAGATTCGCCAAAGCGGGACTTATTGGTATCACGCTCATTCTAAAGGACAGGAACAGGACGGCTTATATGGTTCTTTTGTGATTTATCCAAAAGGTAAAACACCATTGGCAGCACATGAAAAAGCTGAACGTGACTATGTGGTGATGTTGTCAGATTTTCATGAAAAAACCAGTGATCAAATTCAGAAAGATCTTAAAATTTCAGCTGAATATTATCAAGATCAGCGTGAAACCTTGGGTGATGTTTGGAAGCAGGTTAAACGTGATGGCATAAAAGCGACATGGTCTGACCGCAAAATGTGGAATCAGATGCGTATGCTAAAAACCGACATGTCGGATGTTACAGGTTATACCTTCCTCATTAATGGCAAAACACCTGAACAAAATTGGACAGGAATGTTTAAACCGAATGAAAAAATTCGCCTACGTTTTGTGAATGCATCTGCGATGTCTTTCTACGATGTCCGTATTCCTAACTTGAAAATGACTGTGGTCAGTGCTGATGGTCAGCCTGTAAAACCTGTTGCTGTGGATGAGTTTCGTATTGGCACAGCTGAAACTTATGATGTGATTGTGGAGCCCAAAGGCGGACATTATCAAATTGAAGCTGAGTCAATTGACCGTGCAGGCTATGCGATTGGTACACTGCACAATGAATTAAATCCTATGACACATGGCATTCATATGCCTGCACCACGTCCACGCTCACTTTTGACCATGGAAGATATGGGACATGGTGGCGGTGATCATGCAGGAATGGATCATTCGAAAATGAACCACGGCAATATGCAAGGCATGGATCACTCGAAAATGGATCATTCA
>NZ_JIBB01000084.1:0-2299 GCF_000620525.1 Acinetobacter sp. UNC436CL71CviS28 | reverse complement strand
AGAATCTCATTGGCGCGTTGCAGTTCTTTATTTTCGCGTTCGAGTTGTTTGATACGTTCTTGGTCTGAAAGCTGCTGTACTTTAACTGGATTTTGTTTATCTAAATATTTTTGATACCAAACACGTAGTGTTTCAGGAGTACAACCCTTGCGCAGTATACTGCTCAGGGAGCAATAGCGGTGATCGCAGCCCAATTCGATGGATAATCTTTTTCAGATTCAATCAATAATTGAACCGCTCTTTCTCTAATTTCAGGGGTATATTTTAATTTTGTCATCGGGATAGTCTCTCAGAATATTAACTCTCCGACAAACCCGGTACGGTTCAAATACTTATTACGCAGCAGCCTTTTTCAAACAAGAAATTTCTGCATAGGCTGCTTTTAAAGAGTTCAGATGGTAATCCCCTCCTAAAAATAAAAGGATCTAAAAGTAGAATTTTCTCTTAAGATACAAGCAGGAAATTCTGTATGAAAACATCTAAATTTATTGACAGTCAAATCATGTCCATTTTGAAACAGGCGGAATCTGGTACACCTGTCGCTACTCTTTGCCGTGAACATGGCATGAGCAATGCTACATTCTATAAATGGCGTGCTAAATATGGCGGTATGGATACTTCATTAATGGTTCGACTCAGAAAGTTTGGATATTCTTATTTAATTGAACATTCAATCGCACATAACATTGGACATTGATTCTTATTCTACTTGGACACTTAAATAATTTCTGACAAGTTAAATGTAGGATAAAGATAATTTCTCATTTTATTTATACAATTGATTCTCTCAATGTTGATATTAATAAATCCTGCAAATAGCTTACAGCTTCAAACTCTAGAGATTTTTGACTTCGATAAACTGCTACTTGCATTGGTTTTAGTGGTCCTAGCCCATGTTCAGCACCTAGAATTTTCAAATGGGGTGGCACACTACAACGTGTGAATACAGCGACTGCTAAGCCACTTTCAACAGCAGCAATTTGTCCTGCTAGACTAGAACTATTATATACAACCCGATACGTTTTCCCCTGGAGGGCTAAAGACTGAATAGCATTACGTTTGGCTAAACTTGTATCTTCATATACTGCAATTTTCAGAGGACTTGTTTTCCAAGTTTCAAACTGAGGTGAACCTACCCAGACAAGAGGTTCATAAAACAATAAAGTTCCTTGGCGTGAATGCTCTCTAGAGATTAAAGCTAAATCTAGATCACCAGATTCAATACGAGGAATAAGGGATGTGGATTGCTCGCAATGTAGTTCAATTTCAACTTTGTGATGTAATGTAGAAAACTTCTTTAACACTGGTGTTAAGTAAGTTGATGCGTAGTCATCAGGAACACCTAATCTTATGCGCCCACTTAATTCTGTATTCTGAAAGGCGTTGTGTATTTCATTATGCAAAGCCATCATTCTTCTCGCATAACCTAAAAGCAACTCCCCTTGTGATGTCAGTTGAAGCTGTCTACTTGATCTTTTAATCAATTCACATTGCAAGGCCTCTTCTAATTTTTTAAGTTGCATACTTACAGCCGATTGAGAGCGGTTTAAATCAGGTGCAGCACTTGAAAGTGAGCCTTTATCAACCACAGCTAAGAAACATTTTAGCCAATCAATTTGAAGATCACGCACTCACCGCTACCTTTTAATATTCGATAAACGAATACTATACTACTGAATTATTCGCTTTTATAAATTCAAATAGATTATAAAATTTAATTCCTCTCTCACCTTTATTTTTAAAAGGTTTTCATATCAAGGATCTGTTGTGTCAAACATAGACCAAGAACTTAGCAAATTGAATAATGACCTTATCTGGAAAGGATTCAAAAGTCTGCTTCCTATTTCTATTTTTGTGGCAATTTTTGGTGCTGCATTTGGATTAGCTGCCATTCAGACTGGATTAGATCCTTTATCTATCATTTCGATGAGTACCTTTGTATTTGCGGGCGCTGCTCAATTTGCCACATTAGAATTATGGGGACAAAGTGTGTCTTTAATTCCTCTGCTAGTGACTATTTTCTTCATTAATGCACGACATATTTTAATGGGTGCATCTTTATACCCTTGGCTAAAGAATCTATCGCCACTCAAACGATATAGCATTCTATTAGTCATTTCTGATGCGAATTGGGCATTCGCTCAACAAGCATTTCAAAATCAAAAACAAGGGCTTGGAATTTTATTTGGTGGCGGAATTGCTCTATGGCTATTCTGGGTAATAGGGACTTGTTTGGGTTTATATTTTGGTAGTGTTATTCAAAACCCAACCCATTTTGGTCTAGATATGGTTATGGCTT
>NZ_JIBB01000083.1:0-2315 GCF_000620525.1 Acinetobacter sp. UNC436CL71CviS28 | reverse complement strand
GTTAGATTGGCTTACACCATTAGAGAAATTTGCTCAGCTTGTTGATTATCATAAGACTTTTCAAACTGTCGCACCTCATGTTTGAATTCGCCCACCATTATTTGTTTCTGGAAAAATAACTGAATCACCATAACTTGGATTAATAAAATTATAAACCTTAATAAGATTAGTACTATTAATTAAATTTATTTGACTACAACTATTTTTTTCTTCTAATAAAATACAGTTAATATGATTATTAGAATTATAAGGAAGTGGTGTTATATAAAAACCATCATTATTTTTCAAATTTTTCGGTCTTTCAATATTTTTCTTTGAGTGACTTAAATTACCTAATCTGCTTTTATATTCTTGATTATAACAAGATTCACGAGCTACAGCAGGACCTTCACCTAAACCATAATTTAAGTGACCTTCACACTTATTAGAAACTTCTTTCTCCCATTTTTTTACATCTTTTTCTCTATTATTCCCTTTATTAATCAATTCATTTTTTAGAAATTCATTATTTTTTAAAATACAGTTTAGATTTTGATTTATATTATCAGATTGACACTTGTTTTCTGAAGCATTTATACATAAAGATGTTAAACCACTTAGACTTACTAAATATAAAATATATATATCTTTTTTGAAAAAAATCATATTAAATTCCTTTAAAAATCAAATACAAATATTATATTCGAACTTATTCAGATTTTTATTTAAAAATTTAGCCACTAATTAGGATAACCTTTGGTATCTCAGCTTGAGAATAAATTATATAATAATCTTGAGCATTCTCTTTAGATAATTCACAAATTAGTACTATCAAACCAATAGAAAATTTTATTTAAAATTTTCTATTGACTCATATTAATCATTTATAGATTTTTATTCTATTAAAAATATATACCCTAATTTTGATAAGGTATACTAATCTAATTTTAAGTTAATCTTATTTTAAATTTTTCCTTAATAATTTTCCTTTCTTATCCTTATAGACTCTATGCTATCAATTGAGTAATAACCACCTATTTTTCTATTTCTATTTTTTACTTAAGGTTATCAGGTAAAATTCTGATTTAACCTCTTAATTTATATATATTTCTTAGCTATAGAATATACCACATTATTATTCTTCGATATAAATCTAGAATTTTCTAAATTAGGATATTTCACCTTGCTATTATCCACCCTGAACAGGAAATTCTTCTAAAATTTTCATTTTTGATAAGAATAGTCTTGTATATTACTTGTTTTTCTGTATTTTTTTCAGATTTTTCTACGTGCTCAATAAAAATCTGAGAATATAGGTTGTTTAATCACCCTAATATTTTTTTTATTTTGTAAATATATTTTGCTATAGCTGTATTACTTGAGCATCCTAAAATTTATACAAGTATAATTAAGTTAGTAGATAAATTTTCATTATTACTAACTTTATTGCAATTTATGAATACAGAGCCTAGCTGTTAAATAATCTCTAAAGGTTAAATTATTTAATTTGCTTTTCAGCTGCTAAAATACCTGTAGTTTCGCAACCTATAGTTGACGAAATACATTTTAGATTAACATTTAGAGTAATCTTAAATGGGGAAGTTTTTCCATCTTTATAATTTTTAACATTTGCAAAATAGGTATATTGTCTTTTCTTAGCATCATATGTTACCTGATCACCCATGAGTAGATCTGTTTTCTCATTACCATCTTCACTGTCAGAGAGTATTACTGGTATTTCGGTAAAATTATTATCTTTTATATTATATAAAAAAGCAGAGACTTTATTTCTTTTAAAAGGAACTCTAACATAGTTAATAGTACTTAACTCTCTAATTCTAAAAGCTAAAATAGCTTTATCATGATACAGTAAAGATAAGTCAACATTAGACTCCAAAGGCACTGCTGTCCTTAAAATATTATATATATTTTTACCATTTAATATTTGGATACCATATTTTTTTAACGTATAGTTAATATTTTTTTTTGTCTTATTAATATCACCAAAATCTCTCAACATAATCTTCAAAGTAGGATTAATGGCAGAATATTTATTATATGTTCCTATATACTCTACAGGTGAGTTAACTTGAGTGGCATCTTGTAAATAGTCGTCCCAAAGGGAGTTTTCTTTGGCATTGCAAATATTAAAAGAAACACCATAAGCAATTATCATTGCTAGTAATTTTATAGATTTCATAATAACCTCAAAATCAAAATGGTAAATTTGCATTTATAAACGGGGCAGAGTAAAACTTGAAGTGCGACATAAACCACCTAATTAATTTAAAGGGTTTATGGAGTATATAAAATTGTCATACCATCATCTTAACTTT
>NZ_JIBB01000082.1:0-2429 GCF_000620525.1 Acinetobacter sp. UNC436CL71CviS28 | reverse complement strand
TTTACGGAATTAGGTCGACCACTTACCCAAGTTACGCCTTAAATTTGGCTCAATTAGGGGCGCTTTGCATTTCAAATCTTTGTGCAACAAAGCCGAGCATGTGCTGTTTGTGATAAATTGAGATTATGTTGAGTGAGTTCTCTAATAATTCTAAGTTGTTGAAAGTTCATAATTTGGATATAGAATATAAAAATAAGAGCAAATATATAAATAAATGCTCTTTTAGATGATCAATGATTAACGCATTGTGACGAATTCTTCAGCAGAAGTCGGATGAATTGCTAAAGTGTTATCGAAGTCTTTTTTAGTTGCTCCCATTTTTAAAGCAACAGCAAAGCCTTGCAGAATTTCATCCATACCGTATCCAATACCATGAATTCCGACCACTTTCTCATCAGTTCCTACACAAATTAATTTCATTTTTGTGAGTTGTCGATGTTCTGTTATCGCTGTATACATGGATGTAAAGGAAGAACTATAAATTTTGATGGCATCTTTACCAAATTTTTCTATGGCTTGATCTTCGGTTAATCCAACTGTTCCAATAGGTGGGTGACTAAACACCACAGTCGGAATATTTTCATAATCTAAATGTTCATTTGGCTTATTGTTAAATAAACGTTCAGACAGTCTTCGACCCGCTGCCACAGCAACAGGTGTTAACTCGACTTTACCTGTAATATCACCCACTGCATAAATGCCAGACTGTGTTGTATTTTGATATGCATCAACATGAATAAAGCGATTCTCGTTCAATTGAACTTGAGTCTTATTAAGATTGATCGCTTCAGTTGCAGGTTTTCTACCAATTGCCCAAATCAAGCAATCTACACTATGTTCTGTACCATCTTCTAGGTGTAATACAAGTGAGTTATCTTGAACTTTAGTCACTTTGTTAATCTGACTATGAGTATGCACGTTAATATTTTCACTGCGCATATTCTCTAATAGTGTTTTACCAAGGAAATGATCTAATCCACGCAAAGGCTGATGTTTACGAATAAATAATTGTACATTCGAACCCAATGCATTAAGAACACCTGCCAATTCCACAGCAATATAGCCAGAACCAACAATAGCAGTCCGCTTCGGTAAGTGTTCTAATCCGAAGAAACCATTGGAATCAATACCATATTCAGCACCTTCAATTTCAGGTTTGAATGCTTGAGTCCCCGTAGCAATTAAAATATGGTCAGCTGTGTACGTTTCACCATTTACTTCAATTGTTTGAGCATCTAAAAATTTTGCAAAACCTCGAATGACATCAACATTATTTTTAGCTAGTCCTGTGTCATACGATGTATGTATTCGGCTGATATAGGCTTGTCTGTTTTCAACTAATTTCTTCCAGTTAAAGGATTTCAATTCTGTATTAAAGCCATAGTCAGGACCATATTTATGAATCGCATCGGCAATTTGAGCTGAATACCACATCACTTTTTTAGGAACACATCCTACGTTGACACAGGTTCCACCAATATCACCCATTTCTATCAGTGCACATTTCTTACCATACATGGCAGCACGATTGACTGATGCAATACCGCCACTGCCTCCGCCAATCGCAATATAATCATAGTGTTTAGACATAAATGAAATTCCTGTTTTTTAGATTTAAAAAGTTAATGATATACGCTGAATTATCAGGAGACTTTCCCTTGGGAGATTCTAGGCAGCCAACTTATAAAAGTCTTCGGCCATTTGATTTGGTGTCTTAAAACCCAAACCCTTTTGAATTCTTCGATGATTATAAAATAATTCAATGTATTTTATAATATCTGCTTTGGCTTCTTCTCTGGTTTGATAGTTGTAATGATGCACTAACTCATTTTTCAGTATTCCCCAAAAGCTTTCAATCGGTGCATTATCGTAACAGTCTCCGCGCTTGCTCATTGAACCTTGAAAACCATATTGCTCAAGTATATTTCGATATTCATGGCTGCAATATTGACTTCCTCTGTCTGAATGCACAATCAGTTCTTTGGTTGGTTTTTGATTGTGAATAGCCATATTTAGCGCATTACAAACAAGCTGTGCTGTCATGCGCTCATTTAAGCTATAGCCAACCACTTGCTTCGTGTAAAGGTCTTTTACCGCTGCTAAGTACAGCCATCCTTCAACAGTCCATATGTACGTAATATCACTTGACCATGCTTGATTTGGTCTAGTCATTGAGAATTGTTGCTCCAGCAGGTTTTCATAGATCGCTCGATTATGGTCACTATTCGTAGTCCTTTTAAAACGCTTGTGTCGCTTACAATACAGGTGGTTCAGCGCTTTTATCTGACGTACAGCGTACATACTCATTTTTATGCCCTGAGCTTGTAAGTATTTGCTCTGTACACGACAAAAATAGATAACTCATTGAAATAATGTCACAATAATTGTTTTCTAACGACGAATACTATGACACATCTCAATGAGTTATA
>NZ_JIBB01000081.1:0-2570 GCF_000620525.1 Acinetobacter sp. UNC436CL71CviS28 | reverse complement strand
ATAACTCATTGAGATGTGTCATAGTATTCGTCGTTAGAAAACAATTATTATGACATTATTTCAATGAGTTATCTATTTTTGTCGTGTACAGAGATTCCTGTTATAAGATTGGGAGAACCAAGTTGATAATTTCACCCATTTCTTTGGATCTATTAATTTAAGTTTCGACTTTACTTATTTGAGCTTAGCCATTTGGTCGAGTCACAATCGGGAAAATTGAATCTGGACGTTTAAACATTGCAAAGAATTTTCCAATTTTCAGTGGATTACCTTTGACTTTACTGTCTTTAGAAAGCAGGACTTTTACCCCTTCTATTTGACCTGTAATCATTTTTAGATATAAGGGCTTGGTTAAGGTTAATGTAGGGCAATCCAATGCCAAATCTTTACTTTCATCATAACGCTTAAACTGCATGACTGAGTTTTCAACCCATAATGAAAAATGCTCTTTGGTATCCGACAAAACCAGATTGATACACTGGTTTTCATTTTTTAAATTTTCCACATCTAAATTTGTCGCCATAGCTTCAAGAAATCTTTCAGTTGGTGTATGAATCAATAAATCACTCGGATCAGAAGTATTTTGTAGGGGTACATTATTTTGTAGCTCTTGAGCGCCCACCAAAAAGAAATTACGCCAAGTTGAAGCCTCAGCAGCATAGCCCAATTGACGATAAGTATTCGCCAATAAGTCTTTTGCTTGTTGGTTTTGAGGGTTATTCAACACAATATGTTTTAAAATCTCGGCAGCCCATCTATAGTCAGCTTGAGCGTAGGCATCCCGCGCATTTTTCAATGCATTGTTCTCCCCACCTGCTAACTCAATATATTTTTTTGCAACAGCTTTAGGGGGTAATGGATCTAAATTGGAAGGATGGGCATCGAACCATCCCATATAATATTGGTATACTGCTTTTACATTATGTTTTAGGGTTCCATAATAGCCATGAGCATATAGTTTTTGATCAAGTGCCGCTGGAAGCTTAATTTTTTCGGCAATTTCAGCGCCATTAAAACCAGAGTTCATATATCTCACCGTCTGATCATGCGTGAACTTATAAACATCTCGCTGGGTTTTAATAAAATCTTGAATATTGTCATTGCCCCAGACAGGCCAATGATGCTGTGCAATCAATACATCGGATGCTTTGGCATGCTGCATTGCTTGGTCTAGATAGCCCACCCATTTTAAGGCATCACGGACTTTAGCACCCCGAAGGGTATAAAGATTATGCATGGTATGAGATAGAATTTCTGCGCCGTTATAAAGTTTCAATGATGGGATAGAGAACGTTAATTCTGCTGGTGCTTCTGAACCCGGCACGTTATAAAACACAAAATCCAAGCCATCAACCGTCATTTTCTGTTCTGGTTGAGTGATCAGTTGTGTAGGCTCAAGGATGCCCATTTTTCCCACAGCAACAGCCTTACCTAAACCTGTATCCACCAATCCTTCCGCATTTTTAGGTAGAAAAGTTCCATACATATAAGTCGCACGACGTATCATGGCTGAACCTGCCATCACATTTTCACTGGTCGCTTCTTCCATAAAGCCTTTTGGCGCAATAATTGGAGTTTTTCTAGCGTTAATTTCTTCGCTAGAAAGAACGCCTAATGCACCACCAAAATGATCGATATGGCTATGGGTAAAGATAATGGCTGAAATTTTTTGCTCACCTAAATGCTGTCTAGCAAATTTAAGTGCTGCTTCAGCCGTTTCTTTAGAGGTTAATGTATCCACAATAATCCAGCCAGTATCACCCTGAATGATGGTCATATTTGCCAAATCAAAACCACGAATTTGCCAAACTCGATCTGTTACTTTAAATAGCCCAACATTGTTGTTTAATTTTGCTTGTCGCCATAGAGTGGGATTAACGGTATTTGGTGCTTGATCTTGTAAAAAACTAAATGCATCAAAATCCCAGATAACATTGCCTTTCTCACTTTTAATTTGACCTGTTGGCTTGGCAATAAAGCCCTTTTGAGCCTGATTAAACTCAGTCATATCCTCTAAGTTATACTTCGCCTTATATGTATTATTTGATTCAATGACCGCTTTTTCTACTACAGTATTTGCTGCAAAAACAGAAAATGGCAGAATAAGCATCAATGAAACTGTTAAAAACTTAATTTTCATCTTCTTTCCTTTTTTTAAATAGAGGTGGTCCCACATGTTTGAACAACTAAAAGCTTATTTATAAGTGATACTCTGCTCTAGTTAAGCTACCTTATTTTGTTGTGGTAGCTGGTCATAGTAAAACTCATCTGGAGTCATTTTGTCCAGACTCGAATGAGGTCGTTTCAAATTATAAAATTCAAAATATGCGTTTAATTGCTTCTTCGCATCCAAAACATTGCTGTAGGCTTTGAGATACACCTCTTCATATTTAACGCTCCGCCATAATCGTTCAACCATCACATTATCAACCCATCGACCTTTACCATCCATGCTGATTTGGATGTCATTTGATTTCAATACATGGCAGAGTAAAACTTGAAGTGCGACATAAACCACCTAATTAATTTAAAGGGTTTATGGAGTATATAAAATTGTCATACCATCATCT
>NZ_JIBB01000080.1:0-2598 GCF_000620525.1 Acinetobacter sp. UNC436CL71CviS28 | reverse complement strand
GTTAGATTGGCTTACACCATTAGAGAAATTTGCTCAGCTTGTTGATTATCATAAGACTTTTCAAACTGTCGCACCTCATGTTTGAATTCGCCTTGTTTTTGATAAGGAACACTAAACTTTATAAAAATAAAATGATCAATCTAGATGAGTTTATAAAAAGTTTAAAATTTTCATTTTAGACCTCTCAGTTAAAAAATATCTGATCAGCCCTCTGCATTTGATCCTGCTTTTCTTATTACTTCTTTACTCATAGCTTATTTTTTATTCATAGCTGGAAAATTACTGGTTAGCTAATTACAGTGAGTTTTATAGGTTTTCAAACTGAATAAACAATCTATTACTTTTGATTATTCTCGTATACCCAGCTGAACACTGGGCTAAGCTTTTTCTAGAAATATTTACTGTATAGGTTTAAAGATATTCATTTTATGAAGTGCTGGGTTATTTCATGCATTTCCAGATGAGTTGCTAGATTTATAGAAACACTTTCAATGGCTGGTAATTTTGAGTTGGATAATTAATTATAGGAGTAGGTACTCTTGTCTACACTAATTAATTTTTATTTAAATAAAGATAATTATTTAGAATAATAATTAATACCTTACTATTGGTCATTCTAACTTCATGGAGAGGATAAGCATTTCAATTTCGAAACGATGTGTTTTATTTACTCTCGTTTAATCCAGCCAAGAATATAATTAGAATTCAATAAAACAGGCTATAGACAGAAAAAATGCTTCTCTGTCTATTTTTTTATAACAGCTTAAAATAACTTCAGGAATATTTATGACGAATTCGTCAGTTTATTATACCCGTACAGCACAAATCCTGCATTGGGTGATGGCATTTATTTTTCTTACAGCTTGGCTTATAGGTTTTTATAGTGGAAATTTTTTAACTTATGAAATTAATGGAAGTTTTAAGGGCGATATTATTACTCTTCATAAAAATATAGCGACCATACTTATTTTCCTTTTAGTAATCCGTATATTATGGCGCTATACGCATCCCGTACCTGAGCTTCCAGTAAGTATGTCTCCCATGATGAAAAAAGCAGCTCATGCTGGACATTTATGTTTATATCTTGTTTTGATTGCTTTGCCTGTTACAGGCTGTTTATTTAGCTGGTCCGCTGGACATCTTGCTCCTGTATTGTATTTATTCAATTTACCGACGCTTATTCAGCCAAATCAGGAGGTACTTGCAGTAGTAAAGCCTTTACATATTTATCTATCTTGGGGAGCAGGTCTATTAGTCGCCGGGCACATACTTGCAGCTTTAAAACATCATTTTATTGATAAAGATCATATTCTGAAAAGTATGATAGGCCATTGAAGTCTTGAGATGAGTTATATCTAAGCTAACAGGCTAAATCTAATAAGCTTTTTTAATATTAAATATATATTTAAATGATTTAGAAGGTAAATAGATTTAAATCTGTTATTTATTTTTAGGTATATAAATTAAATATTATCTATCTTATTATAGAAATGTCTGTTAAATAGGCAAATCTTGTGTAATCAGCGCAATTGAATAAACGCCCGCTCAAATGAGCGGGTTTTTAATTTTAAAGATCAAATTTTATCAGGCCACTAAATTAATTTAAAGTTTTTCCTAAAAAGCGTATAATAATCAGTTACTAATCATAAGAATTAATAGTGAAAGCACTATGCCAAAATAGGTATTGTTATCAGACCAAGCAGATCAGTAGAGCTCCTGCTAACAGAAATTAAAAGCACAACTTGATACCGAATTTGTAAACCAAGCTGAAAATGTCGATATTTTTGAGAAAAAGTGGTTATATTAGACTCTTATTACCTTTATAAATTGAATGATTGTAGTAACCATGCTGCCTGTAGTTTTAAAATTTATCCGGACTATAGAAAGTAAATAAAAGTAAAAATCGATATAAAATACTGGCCGAATGCTTGTTTACATCTTATGAACTTATAACTTGGTTGCCATTACACATTGCAATTAATACTTATTGTTTAGGTAAGCAGTAAATAGAGGAAGGGAGATAACTGAACCCTGCCATTTTTCTTTTATAGATGATAGAAAATAGGATAAGTAAATATCAATCAGAATGACAGTATAGATAACTTTTAATAGTACTCGTGGCGATATAGAGTTAAAGCATAATAAATCAGAAAAAGTTGTTCTATTCGCATCCCTTGTGCGCCGTATTTAAATAAAATAGTTTTTAGTAAATCAAGTATATGAATTTATTTAATTTAAAAGATAACTTAAATCTTATTTTTCTGCACGAGCACAGCTTATAACTCAGAATGAGAAAACTGTAGAGAATCTAAAAGTTAGTTGGTAATTTTAAATTAAGCATTAAACATAAATTAAAGAGCTACAAAGTATAAAGATTGAAAATCTGATATAGCTAGTTAAACAGGGCTCTGTAAGTAAGCCCTTGCAGATCCTTTAATTTAAATAAGCCCTCTAGAGGGCTTATTTACCTAAAAAATAATAAATGAAGAGCTAAAATAGCTGCTACATATTTGGGTAGTTAGGACCACCACCACCTTCCGGTGTTACCCATGTGATGTTTTGTGAAGGGTCCTTGATGTCACAGGTCTTGCAGTGCAC
>NZ_JIBB01000079.1:0-2704 GCF_000620525.1 Acinetobacter sp. UNC436CL71CviS28 | reverse complement strand
AAAATTAAGGCATTTTCAGTATAAGTAATGCCCTGACAAATAGATGCTGTTGTAGTCTTAATATCGTCATCCAAACGCCATAAGATTGCTTTGTTAGTGGTTACATTTGCAATGCTCGCAACTTCTACAATATTGGGAATCGAAGATGCTGGATAACCGAAACCTGCATTTTGTGTCAGTACCTGAATCGTAGTTAGACTGTTTTGGAGCTTTGTGTCGAGTATGGAACTTTTACGTGCATCGACACTGGTATGAATGACTGTACGAAATAGAGCGAGCAGTGCCATCAAACAAAGCATTGAAATCGCCAATCCCACTAAAAGGCTGACCAGAGTAAAACCTTGCTGATTTTTCATGGTGTATTGCCTACTTTCAGCGTATTACCTACTTTAATTTCTCCGCCAAAAAGCTGATTGGCATCCTCTCCTTTTACAGATAAAACAGGGGAAATAATTTGGGTATCTGTTGTACCGACCTTAATTGTAGAGGAGGTACAAGTCACATTAACAGTAAAATCTTTTCCATTAATTCTAATCTGTGGCGCTGCTGGTGGCGATGTTTCGCATAGTTTTTTCCCATCTTGTTGTAGTAAATTACGCAATTCATTCATGGCAATCTGCTGTAAATTTGATTGACGTTGTACTTGCATAATTTTACCCATACTTAATGCCCCACCTAATGCAATAATGCTGGTTAATACCATTGCCACTAACGCTTCAAGTAAGCTAAAGCCTTGTTGATACTTTTTATTTAAAGGCATAAGTTTCACTTCCCCCAGCATTGACAAGAGTTAATGGGGAATTCATTGTACATCCTGCTGCAGTCACAACCTGGCCGCTATTGTTAAAGGCAATACATTTAAAATTATCTGTTTCACTTGCTGCTTTTATTGTAATATTTGAGGAAATTTTAAAATTATATGAAGAAGTGGTACTACATGTGCTTTCAGCTCCAGATGTATCACCGCCAATATGTACGGTTAAAGTATGATTACTAAAACACAAATGTCCTGCAGTCTTATCTTTCACGACACCAGTTTCATTACGAATTGCAGCAGACCTTGCGAGATTAATTGCACTTTCTAATGATGCTGTTGCTGTATTTAACTCTGCCTGTCTTACCCAATTCACTGTAAAGGCCGACCCCAATCCAGCTAGAATGCCGACAATAGTGACAATAATCATAGTTTCGATTAAGGTAAAACCGAGTTGTTTACTCATAGGTTTTATCCAATTAATAACTGTCACAAGGCGTGGCTTGAGTCGTATTTGTCATCGTCATTCTGCAAGTGTCTTTTGTCGCAGTAATGGTATAGCCTGAGGTAGTAGAAGTAACCGTATAAGTAAAAATATTCTCTGTGGGTTGCCAAGTTGGCAGTGCAATTTTTACTGCATTAGTATTCGTTGCCATAATAGCTGGATATTCTAGTTTTCGCTGATAACTTCCTTCTAATACTAATCCTAATGTAACTAAATCTGATTGTGCAGCTTTAATATGAGCTCTCTTAATATAGTTATTATATGAAGGGAGGGCGATCATAGCCAAAATCGCAATAATGACAACTACAATCATTAATTCAATTAAAGTAAACCCCATCTTTCTATTAGCTAAGCTTAGTCTTTTATTTTGTATAGGATGATGACTTAATATCCTATTATATAGATAGATCATTGGTAATATTATAAAAAACACAGGAACAAAGCATATGGTACAGTAAATTTAAGCCCAATTAATAAATTTTGTTATACAATTATTTTTATTGAAAATAAGATGTGAAAATTAGGAATTCAACACCAGTTTTTTGAAGTTATTTAAACTTAAGATTTCCTAAAATTAACATAATACACGTTATACGAAATCATTAATAAAACCTTAATATAATCAATGTATTATTCTGTACAAAAAAGCCTAAGAGACCACTCTTAGGCTTTTTCAGTGATTTTTCGTGTTCCACGCTCAATAACTAAGCAATGTTCCACAAGTTTATTCAGTTTTAATAAACCTCATCCAGTTTTTTGATGAGTCATTATTTCATGTGCTTGCACTGAAATTGGCTCATCAAAAAACTGGAGTCCTGGCTAACCATAAGGAAGGAAAAAACGGCTCAGGAAACCCCTTTTTTTAGGTTCAGGCTCAACGTGTTCTGGGACAGGGATATGTTTGTTCTCTGGAGTAGTCAATCCGTCATCTTTAGGTGGAACGACTATTACATCTTCCTTCATTTCTACAATGGGAGCTGATTGAGGGAGTTCGAGTTCACTAGGGTCTTGAATCTTTGGTTTGGGTGCTTCCAGTAGACGTTGCATCGTCTCAATTTGATTTTGATAAAAGGATTCACGCTCTTTTGCATCATCAAGCTGATTTTTCAGCATGTCTATCTGTTGCCTAAGTAGTAAAACTTCTGCCGAATTTGGACTGTCTATTTTTACAGACTCTTTTACATCTAGTTTTTTTGAAGGTTCGCCAAAAACACGGATAGCTTCAGCCAGATCAATTTTATTATCAGAATTTTTACTTAAAATTCCTTTCTTTATGTTGTTGTAAATCGTTTGTCTATTGATATTGTAAAGCTTAGAAAGCTCAAGAACTGTAAGGCTTTTCATGCTGTAAATCTATGCCTAACTCTGTCAAAAGTTGTTGTCTATTAGACTGCCTAATAGACAAATGATCAAGTATAAATTTTAGGCAGCTTGATAGCCAACTT
>NZ_JIBB01000078.1:0-2781 GCF_000620525.1 Acinetobacter sp. UNC436CL71CviS28 | reverse complement strand
ATTAAGATTTCGACACCTTTATCAAAACGGGTAACTTTCTCTTTTTCAAGAAGAATGTACGATCAAGTCTGAACTAATACACTTAAAGGCTAAGTGAACTTCCAAAAATTTTCTTAAATTATTACCAAAATTATATGATATATCTTCATTAATTTCAGATTCGCTAATTTTATGAATTTGATAAATTTTGGAAAAAAGGTAATGGTATTCTGTGGAATACTTTTTTATATGTTCTGGTATTAGTTTGATATGACTTTCAGTAGCATTACGTTCAATGATGAAGTATTCAATATTTCGCTTTGTTACAGGTTTAATACTCTTTAAATATTTAAAGAACTCTAAGTTATGTGTAGTAATAAATAACTGTTTATATTTCCCCTCATTTTGTTCATTCGGCCTGCACAGCTCTGAATCAATTAATCCAAAAACAAAGAAAATATTATTATTATCCAAACTACTAATAGGATCATCAATCCAAACTATTGTTTCTTTTAAATCAGCATCTTTCAGCGTAGCCATAAAATAGCAAAATGAAATAAGGCTACACTCCCCTTCACTTAAATACTGTGCTTCTTTGCCATGTCTTATAATTTTAAAAGAAGTATTATTATCTTTGGCAACTAGTTCCAAGTGATGAGCAGAAAAGTACCGATTCAAGTATTCATTAACCAGCGAAAGACCTGATTCTTTGGACACACGTTTTGTTTTAAGAACCTCCAACTCTTCTGTAAATTTTTGATGATTTTCTAAAATAGTGCTTTGAGTCTGTTTAGCTTTTTCTTTTTCTTCTACACATTTTTTAATTAATTTCGAAGTATTCTCATAATCAATATATAGAAGGAATTTGAATAAATTATCATCTTTTAATTTTTTTTGAGCGATCTCTTTGGTTTTTATAAAGTCTTGATTTCTAGCATTATGAAGCTGAACATACCCATCTACTTCGGTTATAAAATTACTATATTGGTCAACAGATATGTTTAAATTTTCAATTTTAATAGATGTATGTAATTTATTTTTTTTCTTATTTAACTCAACAATCAATTGTTGATTAAAATTGGATAGTTTAGCCAATTCAAGCTCTAATTTTTGCTTATGATCAATATATCCCTTCTGCAAATCTCTATAAAACAATTCACTATTCGGCAATTCGTGGTTAATAAAATTAGTAATTTTTTTATTATTAGATTCGATCTGTTTAATCAAATCATCAATTTTTTGGCTAAGTTCTAAAATTTTTTTATCGAAATAATTATCTAATTTTAATAAACGATCAGTACTAATTTCGCTACCACAAAAGGAACAGTTATCTAAATTATTGATTTTATGCAATTGAACTCCATTAAATGCCCAATTCGATAATTCCTGATTCTGATCTAACTCATGAATGATTTGACTAGGAGTCACTTTCTCTTTCAAAATCGCTTCAACATTTCGCCAAATTGTTGATATATTAATCAAGTTTAATTTGATGTCTTCAATATCTGACTTTTCAATATCTTGTATCTGTAATTCAAGTTTTTGGATCATTTCATCAGACAGGGGGACATAATAAAGAGGTTTAATTTCTCTTAAATCTCTTTCAAGATCAGTCCTTTCATACATGGCTTTAACACCATATATACTTCGATTTTCTTTAAGTTGTCTTGCATGTTTGGCACATTCTTCTTTTAGTTTGTTCATCTCAGACTTTTCTTTTTTTTCTGTTTCCATAAGTCTTGAGTTTGCTTTAGCAATATAATAACTAAAGGTCTCAGGATTATTTATATCTTCCTCTAAATATAATTTTACTTTTTCTATAATTTTTGCAATTTCGATATTTTCCTGTCCCAGTACGCTAAAGGCTTTGATGTTGCCCTTAGAGTCTTTATCCCAACCCAAGTTATTATCTACGAAATCCTTGTTGTACACCCTTACATTACGAGAACAATTCTGAATGGTATGAGCAAGGTAACTTTGATTATTTTCAAATTTCAATTCATAGCTGCACCCATTATAGTAAGGATTGTTTTGTTTAAACTCTATACATTGCATTAGTCGAGAAAGTGTTGTTTTACCTGAATAATTACGGGCATAAATGACATTTAATCTTTTAAATTGCTTAATGTTGGATTGCTTATCAAGTACTGTTTCATCCCAGATGAAATTTTGAAATATACCAAAGTTGCTAAGGTGATCTATCTTTAAAAGCATTTTAACCCCTAATTTTTAAGTAATTTTTTAAATTCTTTCAATAGTGTAATATAGCATTGGGTATGGCATTTTTAATGCTCTTTTAAAACTTCCAGTGCATATAAAATACTTTCTTTTGGGCAATACTGCTTTTTGGAAAACTTTTCCATTACAGCCGATCCAATAATTTTTTTATCTGCATTAAAGAAAAATATCTCTAAGTCATAAGGTACATTGACCATATTAAAACAGGTATAAATTGGCTTTTTCCATGTAAAGACTAAAGGCTTTAATGAAGGATTTTCTTTAAAACCTATTTCTTGATCATGTTCCCTATAGAGGTATAGAGCCGTTAATTTTTTTCCATTAAAGCTAAACGTCTTTACTTCTTTATCTTGATCAAAGTAAGGGTTATAAACCTGTTTAAAGGCCATAACAGACACTACTATTAAAAGAGCTATAAACGCTGCATATTTTAATTTCAATTCCTGTTATTCCTTTTAGCCAGGTGGCAAGTCACATGCAAAAAAAATTATCTTAGTCATGACTAATTTACTTAACACTGGCTTTGTTGCACAAAGATTTGAAATGCAAAGCGCCCCTAATTGA
>NZ_JIBB01000077.1:0-2979 GCF_000620525.1 Acinetobacter sp. UNC436CL71CviS28 | reverse complement strand
GAGAAATTTCTACCATTCAATCAATGAAAATTATTTCGATCGATCAACCAGTAAAAATCCACACAAGTTGTTCTTCATATTCTCTTAATGATCTTTCTAATACCTCGTCAGTACTAGAAGCTGGACTTCGATAAACTCAACAACTTAGCGCCTTGCGCTTGTTTATTTCCGTCTATCTCGTCGGTATGGGGTGCATTCTAGAGGATTTCAGAATCATTGCAACCCCCCATTTAATATATTTTTCACGTATGTACTATTTTTCAGCAAAAATAAGAAAAAAGGCTTTTTATTTCTCATTTTTTAACCATTTTCTTGTATTTTTTCTTAATTTTTTAATTTTTTAATTTTTTAATTTTTTAAATCGTTCTTTCTTATTTTAACTTCGGGTAGACAAGTTAATTTTTATTCTTCACTCATCTATTTCATATGACCTAAATTATTATTTAAACCCTGCTGTATGTTTTATCGCCTCTATTTAAATTAATTTTTAAGAAAGGCTATATAGCTTTCATCGACCTTTAGGCTGGTCATTGCTGGATATTGGCCCGGACCTTTTTATATTCTTTTTCAAAAAATAGTTGAGCGCATTTTCTATATGACAATGAAGAAACACTCACTGCTTCTATTCAGACAGATTAATATCCCGCTTAAATATAATTAACCCTAGCCTCTCAATGATATTAAAAAATTTTATTTTTAAATTTTCTGTTCTCTACGTATCAAGGAAGAGTAGCTTTATTCACTCTTCCTTAATACTCTAGAATCAGTTTAACTGACCAGCAATAAGTGGCCATAAATTCTGGTGTGAAGGCCTGAACATTAACATATGCCCAATTGATCGATGACCATAATGTTTTGGTTGTATAATTAATTTCTTTGTAGGGGCTAGCGGATAAAGTTCCAGCAAAGCATCAATATTCTGTTCTGTTGCAATTTCATCATCAGTTGCTGCAATAGCAGTAATCGGGCAGCAAACCTGCTCATGATAATGTTTATTGATCGTTTTACCTACCGCATTCATGACATAGCCAGGATGGCTACAGAATTGTGCCCATTGCCGCGCAACGCCTTTCGGTAAGTTTTCGCCCATTCCAATTACTTTAGCGGCTCCATATCCTTTAAAAGCTGAACTTAGGGGAAATAGCAGATTAAACATAAGGGGTGCCAGAAGTTTGGTACGGCCTTTTAATCCTTTGATATGCCCTGTCGAGCCTGCAATAGAAATAAGCTGTTTAACCTGCTGATGATTTTCAACCAGACCCACTAACTGACCACCCGCACTATGCCCGATAATGTTTACCTGAGAAGCACCCGTCTTTTTTAGCGCTGTATCAATGACCGCTGGCAGGTCCAGTAAACCCCAATCTTGAATAGATGCTTTAGAATCTTTTAGTGCGCCATTAAGTGAAGCACCAATTCCCCTAAAGTCAAAAGTCAGAACATCATAGCCCTGCTGAGTTAACCATACGGCAAAAGGTTGATAGAATTGCTGAACAATACCAGTAGCTGGAGAAATAATTACAGGTTCACTCTTTTTTATAGGGGCGGTACTAGGGTAAAAAATTCCTTTCAGGATATAGCCATCTCGACATTTCACTTCAATATAGTTATTCATAAATCTTTTTCCTTCATTTTATCTAAATTTTTTGTCAAAAAATCTAGCCATTTTTCAATAATACAAATTTCTTCAATGCTAAATCCCTGCTGCATATACTGATTTAAATAAGTGGCTTTTTGCTTGAGCTCTGGAAGAAGTGATCTGGATAAATCGGTCAAAAATAGACAGGTAGTTCTAGCATCGGTTGGAGAACTTTTTTTAATCACCAGCTTTTGTATTGTCATTCGTTGAATGAGCCCTGTAATTGCAGAGGGAACTAACTGCATCCGTGAAGCCAGTTCCGTAAGCGTTATGCCATCCTGCTGATCAAGATAAAACAGTACCAGCATTTGTGAAGGACTTTGCAATTCTTCTGGAAGACACTGCCTGATCAGGCTTTGTACTTTATGGTCTGCCTGACTCAGCAGATAGATCAATTTAGGTCGAGACATAAAATATTTCACATGTGAAATAATTAATTATTCTGCTTGATTAAAGCAAAAGTGTAAATTTTTCAAATTTACTGAACAGTCAAGAAATATAATATTGTCAGTTTAAACTTACATCTTCTTCTGCTTTTTGCAGCTAGATCAGTTAAGTTATTCAAAGTATTCTGAGATCAACAAGGAACAGGAAGTTCCAGAACATAAAACAACAATAATATGTTTTAGCACCAGAAGCGTGAGGTATAACAGGAGTTTTACCTACAAGCGAAATATAAAGGAATCTCATCAGGATGATGGGGTTCCTTTTTTAATATATTTATTTAAATGATTTTAGAAAATCGACAATTTCAGAATGCATAGCCATTTCTGCCAGCTGTAGAGCAGTATATTGCCCTTTACTATGTAGATCAGCTTCTTTGTCTATAAGAAGTTTCACAATACTTAAATAACCATTTTCGGCTGCAGCATGCAGTGCACTGTATCCTTCTTCATCAGCCTGGTTTGGGTCAATGCCAGCATCTAATAACTGTTTAACGTGTTCCATATTACCTAAAGACGCCCAATACACAAGTTCAGGAAGCTGAAGTTCAGCTTCATCTTGGGATACAGGAGAGAATGAATTAAATTTCATATGAATAACACCTATATTGAGTATGGCTGGTTTAAATTGAAAGACAGCTTTTAAATAAGATTCAACCCTAGTTATTTATTTTCTATTTATTTACAGAAATTAATTTTCTAATTCTAGAAGTATTTTAAATATTTATAAATATTATCTAAAGATAAAGTATAGATTTTTATCTTGTAACTGATTATTTATAAAATAAGCTACTTCATGCTTTTAAAAGAAATTTAAATATTAAAATGTTTATACGCTAGAGCAAGCTTCTTGAATATTCATTAAATTTTATATTGTTTAACCCTTATATAGGGCTA
>NZ_JIBB01000076.1:0-3002 GCF_000620525.1 Acinetobacter sp. UNC436CL71CviS28 | reverse complement strand
TGACATTATTTCAATGAGTTATCTATTTTTGTCGTGTACAGAGAAAAATCTTATTAAAAATTTTCTGTTTTATCCAATATAACCCAATATTTTTCTCTTGCTGACTCTACATTTAAATATAAGTCATCAAATAAAGTTTGCTATATGATGCGCTCTATTACCCGTAGAAATAGTAAAAAAACACTTTTTACTGCTCCGGTTTTTAATTTGCTTTTTCATCATTATAAAAGGGACCTTATGAAGTTTTTTCAATATTCAGGTATTGCATTAATGGTCAGCCTAGCCCAGCTTAGCCATGCAGATATCATTGGTGCAAAAGCCGGTATAGATTACTGGTTCTATGATGGCCAGCTCAACCGCAACCAACAGAACCTTAATGATCAGGACCTTGACCAAAAAGGTAGCCCTCAGCTGTCGCTTTCTATTGAACATCCTGTACCGTTGATACCGAATGCCAAACTTAAATATGTTAATTTAAACAGTCAGACAGAAAATGAGCTTGCCGGTGTACCATTACATGAAGTAGATCTAGATCAGACTGATGCTATTTTATATTACGAGATACTCGACAATATTATCAGTGCTGATGTCGGTGTGGGAGCACGTTTTCTTGATGGTAAAATTTCTTCTGTAGGGCTAAATACCCTCGACATTGATGAGACCTACCCGGTACTTTATGGTCTGGTGCAGGCCAAACTTCCCTTTACTGGTCTAAGTGCTCAGGCAGAAGGTATTTATACTAACGTTAATGATGCCAAAATAACTGATCTACAAGCTGAAATAAAATATAACGTAATTGACAGTCTGCTCGTTGATTTAGGTGCAAAAGTTGGCTACCGTAGTTTGAGTATCGACCTGGATGACTATGAAGATAATGATCTGAAATTCGAGTTCAAAGGTCCATATCTAGGATTAGAAGCACATTTTTAACAAGAACATCCAGACGGCCAGCCAATAAAACTTCATTACTGGTTGTCATCACCTATGCATACTGAGTAAGCAATGAAAATCTTCTATTGCCAACAATGCCAGAACCAAGTTTTCTTTAATAATATCTACTGCGAAAAGTGCCAAGCCGCTCTAGGCTATATTGTCGAAAAGAAAATAATGGGTACTTTCAAGCCAGTTAATGACCAGCTTTGGCAACATGTGGATCCCAAGGACTCCAAGCCGGACTATAAACCCTGTTATAACTACGTTCACCACCAGGTCTGCAACTGGATGATTCCGGTAGATGACCCGAATATGTATTGTCCTTCGTGTCAGTTAACCCATAAGATTCCGGATCTATCCATTCCCGAAAATAAACAGTATTGGGGAGCATTAGAACAGGCCAAACGCAGATTTTTATATCTAACCCAGCAGATGAATATCTTGCCGCGTCCGAAAACAGATGATCATGACCGTTATGGCCTGCGTTTCAATTTCCTGATGCCCCTTCCGCATGAGTCTGTGATGACTGGCCATGCTGATGGTGTGATTACCTTAAATGCTTCAGAAGCGGATGTAGTGCATCGTGAACGGACACGGCTTAACATGGGTGAAAATTATCGCACCCTGCTCGGCCATTTCCGTCACGAAAGCGGCCATTATTATTTTGATCTGCTGACCCATACTTATCCGGAATGGCTGGAAGAATTTCGCCAGCTGTTTGGTGATGAAAGACAGGACTACGCTAAGGCCTTAGAGCATCATTATGAACAGGGCGCACCAGAGAACTGGAGTGAGAGCTATATTAGCCAATATGCCTCTGCACATCCTTGGGAAGATTGGGCGGAAACCTGGGCGCATTACCTACATATGATGGATACGCTCGATACCGCATATCATGCAGGTCTAAGGTTAGAGCCTAACCGTCCATCTGACCCTGCCATGAAGTTTAAAGAATCTCCTATTGGCTCACAGGACTTTGAACAGACCCTGATTAACTGGTTTGCTTTGAGCTATAGCTTAAATGCACTTAATCGCAGTATGGGGCTTGAAGACGCTTATCCGTTTACCTTATCCGATACAGTATTGGATAAACTCCGTTTCATACATAATGGATTACTCAAAGTAGCATTACAGCCAGAAGTACGGGAAGCCTGAATCACTGAAATTGACAATGATTATTACTTAAATTAGACAGTTTAATGCTGAATAAAACACAGTATTTAAAAAGCCCTGCTTTTAGTAGGGCTTTTTAAATGAGTCGTAAAAATGAATGTAAATAAATTTGAAACTGTATCTGTTTTATACAAAGCTGCTTAAGAACTGCTATAGGGGGTTCTATAAAACTCGACTAATCTAAAGAAATATAAAACCAGTAAGGAGTTCAGAAACATGGCAAAAAAAGCATTAATTATTACTTCAAATGCCGGTGTAGAACATGACGAGCTGATTAAACCGCTTGAATTTTTGAAGAGTAAAGGCATTGAAGCAATTCATGCTGCCGAAAAAAATGAAGAAGTACAGACCATGAAAGGTGATAAAGAACCTGGACCAGCCTACACACCTGATAGTACTTTTGAAAAGGTCGATCCGATCGATTATGACATTCTGATTGTACCAGGCGGTACGGTAAATGCTGACACCCTGCGCATTAATGAACAGGTGCAACAACTCATTCAGCATTTTACAGATAACGGTAAACCCATTGCCATGATCTGTCATGCACCTTGGACATTAATTAATGCCGGGCGAATTGAAGGTAAAACCGTTACTGGTTATCAAAGCCTGGAACTGGACCTGAAAAATGCAGGTGGATTATGGAAAGATGAAGCGGTGGCCTATTGCAAGGCCCACGGGTGGATTTTAATTACTTCACGTAATCCAGGAGACCTGCCTGAATTTAATGAAGCAATTTTAAAAGAACTAGAAGCCGCTTAAACCGGGCTATCAGCCATTGCCAGCATCGCGATGGCTAATTCCCCTTCTATTTCAAAATCAAAGCATAAAAAAGCCCCCTCGATGAGGGGGCTTTTTTAGAATAATGAGCTGGCGATGACTTACTCTCACATGGG
>NZ_JIBB01000075.1:0-3111 GCF_000620525.1 Acinetobacter sp. UNC436CL71CviS28 | reverse complement strand
GGAAAAAAGAAGAGTTTAAGGAAATTTTGGCAATTTTAAGAAGGCAGAACCCTGATAGGATAAGGGTTCTGTGAAATTTGTCGTGTACAGAGAAGCCTGACGAGAATCCATCATATTAAACAGGGCAAAAAGAACCATCTGTACCTGCTGCGGTGTTGACAGACCTGCGGTGTGATTCAGTGCAACATTACGGCTATCTGCTACCAAACGGTCAATAAACTTGATTTTTTCTGGTTCAGTAGTTAATGATGAATAACGTTCTTCAAGTTCCTGCTTTTCCTGATCTGAAAGCGCTGCAATCTTCTGATCAATGATATTGTTATTCGACAGCGCAATAATGCCAAGTCTCCAGCCTGTAGCCCCAAAGTACTTTGAGAATGAATAAACTAAAATAGTATTATTTGGGCAAATTGCAAAAAGTGACTTAAAGTCATCTGCAAAAGTTCCATATACATCATCTGTCAAAATAATCAGGTCAGGACGTTTTCTTACAATATCTGCCAGTATTAGCAATCCTTCATCACTTATTTTGACAGAAGGCGGGTTGCTCGGATTGACTAAAAAGAATGCCTTGATTGAAGGGTCTTCTAACTTTCTTAATTCAGACTCAGGATATTGCCAGCCCAGATTGGGATCAGCTTCAATAAAAATTTCTTCAAGCTGATAGTCATTCAGTTTGGGAATTTCCAGATACGGCGTAAAAATCGGTCTGCCGATTGCAATTCGGTCGCCAGTATTAATAATCCTGTTTTCTTTTAAGGAGTTAAATATATAAGCCATGGCTGCGGTTCCGCCTTCAACCGCAAACAGGTCCAAGCCTTCCTTGGGCATACTTTTTATGCCCATTTCCTGTAACAGATACTCTTTAATAATTGTTTCACTGACACGGAGCATGCGATCAGGTACAGGGTAGTTACATCCTAGAATCCCTTCGACCATTTCAAGCAGAAACATATCTGGATCTAAACCCAATTGGTCTCTCACATAAGACACTGCTTTTCCCAGAAATAAAACTCCAGGTTTATCCCGGTTCTGCATGAGAAAATTATCAAAACGTGATTGCAAACCGACAGGACGGGGGAACCCACCTAAGCCTTCTGGCATGTAAGAAAATGAAAATTCTGATTCTGTGGCAGAAAATAAACCTAATTGAAAAAAAGCCCTACGTGGCAGGGTAGCCAGAAAATTAGGGTTTCCTCGTCCAGCATTGAGCATTAAGCGGTCCCGCTTACTCTGTGCCAAAGCAATCAGGCTATCTTTTAACTCGAATGGGCTAAGTTTTGAATATTTAGAATAATCTACATTCCCCATGGGAAATCTCCTTAGTGAATAGTGATCTTAAAATGCTTGAAACAATTTTTAGGCTAATCCGACAATAATTGGACCGAGTAAGGTTAAAAAAACGTTTGCTAGGGCGTAGGTAATAGCAAAGGGTACGGTAGGTATAGAGTTTCCGGCTTTATCCAATACACCACCAAAAGCGGGGTTGGCACTGCGTGCACCTGATAATGCACCTGCCATAATGGCGACATTGTCATAACGAAGAATATAACGGGCGAAGAACATTGAAAGGATAAGAGGAACAACAGTAACCACCACACCAATCATAAATAGTGATAGACCACTTTGCTTGATGGTCTGAATCGCCTGTAAGCCTGATTGCAGCCCGACAGCAGCGACAAATCCTGCAAGTCCCAAATCCTTAAGTAGCTGTGATGCTGCTAAAGGCATATTGCCATGCACTTGATTACGGCTACGTAACCATCCAAATAACAGGCCAGAAAGTAGCGCACCTCCACCTGCACCTAAAGTAAGGGGCACCCCTCCAATACGAATAACAAAAAGGCCAATAACCAAACCGACTACAAGACCTGCTCCATGAAACATCCAGTCTGTTTTTAAACTCTCAGGTAAAGCTTTTCCGGCTTCTTTTACTAACCGCTCAAGATCGGTTTTTGTTCCATATACTGTGACTACATCACCTGGTTTCAAAACCAGATCATCATTTAGAACCTGTGTTTCATTATTTCGTTTGATACCAAGTACATATATACCGTGTTTCAAATAGGCAGGCGTATTGGCCTTTACCTCGCCCAAGCTATGATTAAGATATTTAGAATTTCTGAGTACTACATCCGTGGTCTGCATCACCATTTCCATACCAGGAGAAGACTGTAGCTCTGGACCAATATACTCAGAAATTGCAACCACACTAGCTCGTCGCCCTACAATCAGTACAATATCATCTGTCTGCAAAATGATATCTGGAGATACATCGATAAACTGGTCATCACGTTTTAAGCGTTCGATGGTAGTGCTAGATTGTTTGGCCTCAAGTTCTTCTATTTTCAGACCATTACCCTGTTTGACTTGATAAATACGTCCGACTATTTCCGGAATAGCCAGCTCTTGACCCGGAGCCAGCTCAAAAGCACCTTTCAAACGTTCAGATTGTGCTTTCAGGGCATCATCATGGATTTCTCTTCCCATAAATTTAGGAAGAATATTGACACAGATAATAATTGCGCCAAGTGACCCAAAAATATAAGTTACTGCATAGCCAATTGCGACATTTGCCTGTAGCTTTTGTATTTCAGCAAGAGGTAAATCCAGTCGTGATATTGCATCTCCAGCAGTACCAATAATAGCTGACTGCGTCATGCCACCTGCCGCTAGTCCTGCTGCCAGCCCTTTGTCCAGATGGAAAAGCTTGGCCATGAGCAGTACCGTAATTAAGCCACTCACTGCCATAAATACTGCAAGCAGAATCTCTTTAATAGAGTGTGGTCCTAATGATTTAAAAAATTGCGGTCCACTTTCAAAACCTACAGCATAAATAAATAACGCAAAAAGAATCGCTTTTACACCATTATCTACAGAGACACCAATCAGGCTTAAAACCACTGCAACAAGAAGCGAACCAGCAACGCCACCAAACTGGAATCTGCCAAATTGAAACTGACCAATCCAGAAACCAATTGCAAGTGATAAAAATAATAAAATTTCTGGACTATGACTTGGCAGAGTAAAACTTGAAGTGCGACATAAACCACCTAATTAATTTAAAGGGTTTATGGAGTATATAAAATTGTCATACCATCATCTTAACTT
>NZ_JIBB01000074.1:0-3422 GCF_000620525.1 Acinetobacter sp. UNC436CL71CviS28 | reverse complement strand
TGACATTATTTCAATGAGTTATCTATTTTTGTCGTGTACAGAGAAAATTATTATAAAATTTACTCGAAGCGAGCTATTTGAAGAAGGACGCAGGTAACTCTGCCGAACGGCCACTCAGGCGTTCAAAATCATGACTATCATGCGAGCAAAATATATCAATTTCATGTGCATGGTGCTGATGAAGCTGGCGTAAACGGGCCTGATTAGAGAGACGCGCTTTACGGTCTTTTTCCAGCATGGTCTGGTAAAAACGCAGGCCAGGGGTACAGCATGGGCTGACGGGATCTATTTCCTTATGATAAAAATAGGCATCAGCAGCATTAAGTAGCCATTTATCTCCAGCCTGAATGGCAATGCCGGCATGACCATGTGTATGACCTGAAAGAGGAACAAATAAAATCTCAGGTGGTAACCCATCCAAATCTCTTACTGAATTAAAACCATACCAGCCTTCTCCTGCATCAGGGTTATATACTTTCCATTTCTCGCGATAAGACCACTGCTGTGGACGAAAACGCTGCCGGTCCAGCCAGGTCTTTTGCGAAAGGGCATAATCCCGTTCTGTTTGCATCATATGAACAGTAGCATGGGGAAAATCATCCAGTCCGCCAGCGTGGTCAAAATCCAGATGCGATAAAATGATATGTCTTACATCACGCGGGTCATAGCCTAAACGTTCAATCTGCCGGATTGCTGTCATTTCTTCACGCCACTCTGGACTGACCAGAAAACGGAAAAACCAGCCAAGGCGGGTACGTGGAGAAGCAATGTCACGTAATCCAAAACCAGTATCAACCAGTACCAGACTATCAGCTGTTTCAATCAGCACACAGGTACAGGTTAAACGCCCCCGCAACTTGGCATAAGAAAAGCCATCCATCAAGGCACCACCTAAAGGACAGGTTGAAATACTGTTCAGGAAATGGATACGCATCAGATCATCTCTTTATCAGCTTATATGTTTCACTTCTAACATGGTATAGAGTGAAGTACAGTATCCTAATTTTATGTTTTGTTATAAGTAAATGATTTAGGTAAATTATGACTATTTTTACTTATTATATCAAATAGTTATTTTTTTTAGGTTTATTCTATAAATAGCTATATTTCAGGATAAAAGCCCTTCAGCAGACTTTTATCCCGAACTTTACCTGCATTTATGCAGCGCGTTCGACCAGCGTCAGAATGTCATAGGTTGCTACCAGTTCATTACGCTGGTTTTTAACCTTGATATCCCAGACAACCACACCATGTGATTTCTGGTCTGGCTCACGTTGAGGTTTTGGCGTTTTTTGCTTACAGGTTAATTCAACCTGAATAGTATCATCTATTTTTACCGGCTCAACAAAACGCAGGTTATCCATACCATAATTGGCAATAACCGGTCCTGGTGCTGCCTCTACAAACAGGCCCGCTGCGGCAGATACAACAAAATACCCATGAGCCACGCGTTCACCAAATAATGAATCTGCCGCGGCAATCTTGTCCATATGGGCATAGAAGTGGTCACCACTCAAGTAGGCAAAATTTACGATATCCGCTTCGGTAACTGTCCGACGTGCTGTAAGCAGGCGTTCACCAATTTGCAGCTCGTCAAAGCTTTTCTTAAATGGATGTACGCGATCTTCAAACACCCTTGAACCTGCTGTCCAGCTATGTCCAATCTGTGTCATGACGTCAGGTGAACCCTGAATGGCTGTACGCTGCATATAATGTTTTACTGCTCGCAGGCCTCCGAGCTCTTCTCCACCACCTGCACGGCCTGGCCCACCATGAACCAGATGCGGTAAGGGTGAGCCGTGACCGGTACTCTCTTTTGCATTTTCTGTATCCAGAATATGAATACGACCATGCCACGGCGCAATTTTTGCGATCAGACTTTCAATATTTTGCTCTGTATTGCGAACAATTGAAGCAACGAGACTACCTTCACCACGGGCAACCAGCTCAGTCAGCTCAGTTTGGTTTTGATAAGGCATCAAAGTTACAACCGGACCAAAAGCCTCAATCTCGTGCACATATCTTGCAGTGACCGGATTTGAACAGCACAGTAAGGTAGGCGGATAAAATGCACCTTTTTCAGGAGAGTCTGAGTGAAACTGAAAATTCTGATCATTATGTCCACCAAAGACAATCTTTGCTTCTTGGCTCAGCAGTTCGACTTTTTCAGCGACATCATATTTTTGTTTGAGACTGGCAAGCGCACCCATCGTCACATTTTCATGTTCTGGATCACCGACTACAACTTTTTCCAGTCGGGCCAGCAGTTTTTGTTGCACTGTATCCAGCAGGAAAGCCGGCACGAAAGCCCGACGAATGGCAGTACATTTCTGCCCGGCTTTTGAGGTCATCTCCCGATAAACCTCACGGACGAACAGTTCAATAGTTTCTTCGCTGGCTCCTTCGGTTAAAATGGCACTGTTTACTGAGTCTGCTTCCATGCTGAACGGAATCGAGTAGCGGTTAAGATGAGGGTGGGCGCGTAATTTCTGTCCGGTTGTTGCAGAGCCAGTGAAAGTTACGATATCTTGTGGACCTAATTGTTCCAGCAGATCATAAGTTTGACCACATATTAACTGTAAAGTGCCTTCAGGCAGAAAACCGCTGGCATAAATAGCCTGAACCACAGCATGTGTAAGTTCTGCGCCTTCTGTCGCAGGTTTAACAATACAAGGGACACCGGCAAGCAGCGCTGGTGCAATTTTCTCTAGCATCCCCCAAACCGGAAAATTAAAGGCATTAATATGTACGGCAACACCAGCCTTAGGAGTAAGGAGATGCTTTGCTCCAAAGGTGCCCTGTTTGGAAAGTGGAATCCAGTTATCTTCAATCAATACTATTTCATCACTGAGTTCACGGCGTACCAGACTGGAGTAGGCAAACAGTGTACCTATACCACCTTCAATATCGACCCAGGCATCCTTACGGGTACAGCCGGTTGCTTTCGCCAGTTCATAATAGGCCTCCTTACGTTCCAGCAAATATTGTGCTACCTGCTTGAGCGCATGTGCGCGCTGATGAAAACTCCATGTCGCAATAAGTGAACCTTGAGTTTTGGCATAGTTAACCACTGTCTGCATATCAATACCATAACTGCTGACCTGATAAACAGCTTCACCAGTAATGGCGTGATAGACAGTACGTAAATCCTGCTGGGCAATATATTCCTGTCCACAGACAAGCGAGCTTAAGGTTTTTACCGGTCTTCTTGGATTGCCTGCTTGGGTATGATCATTTTCCGTATAAGGTGTACCTGTTTCCAGTTCGAGCATTACAAACTCCCTTTTATGATACTTATTTAAATAAATTTTAATTATCCTGTCATATAATTTGATTTCTAAAAATGAAATTGTCAAGGCTTTGTTGCACAAACCTATCTGTAAAGGCTTTTTCAGCGATATAATTTTCAAATGAAGAAGCCT
>NZ_JIBB01000073.1:0-3804 GCF_000620525.1 Acinetobacter sp. UNC436CL71CviS28 | reverse complement strand
AATTTAGCTCAAATTTAACCTGACAGGCACAATAAAAATCGGGTAACTGTCAGATCAGGTTTGAGCTAGTACAGGGCCAATTTTGCTCGAACATCCTGAACCATATCTCCCAGATACTGCTGTGCCTCGTTTAAGTCAATTGTTGGCCCTATCTTTAGGTTAGTGGTATTGAGTTCTTTAATATGCAATTCAACGACTGTCATCAGGTTCTCAAATCCCTCAGTTTCCCCGGTATTCATCCGAGGCAACTGCACCCTGAACTCATTTAAACATTCTTCTATAAAGTGGATGTATCCCTCCATATCCATTTTTTTACTTTCGGGTGCGATGTTTGGATCACATAAGTCATGAAAGCAGCCTTCAGCCTTATTTGCATATATATACGCGTCATCCAAATATAAATCTATATATCGTATTTTCATTTTCTTCAATTCGGCACTGATAGTTTTTATCACAAGAGGATCATTTTTTGGTTGGTTACTGGCCTCTATTTCTGCTTTAACTCTTCTAACATGCTCAATAAGTTTTCGGTGTTCAGCTCTTCGTCTTGCAAGGTTGACCAGTCGATCGATTCCAACTGTCTCAAGGCGTTTAGATACGGTCTTAAACTGCTCTGGAGTTCTTCCTGTATCAGTGGGCGAAGGTGTGAGCTGGTCAATAACAGTTTTAAACGTAGCTCTAATTCGCCCCCAAATGCTGTTAAAGAATCGATTAGTTCTTTGTAAGATATCTCTTTCTTGATTTCGTCTTGATAGCGCCTGAGGATCTTGTCTCTCTCGATTAGTTTCTGCTTCATATCGTTCAGTTTCTTCATCATAAGAATGTTTTCTTTGCGCATAAGCTCCTGATAGTCGTTCTGAAGCTTTTGTGACTTCATGAGTTCGTCGATGTATGCTTTCTGGGCTTCGAAGACCTGCTGGTGATGCCGGGCTTCCTCCTGAAGCACTTCCGTTTTGTGTTCCAAAGCTTGAATCATGCCCTTTAGCTGGAGAATTAACTGGTTTTTTTGGGTTTGTAACAATGTTTCTATCATGTTGCACTCCGATATTTAGATAAAATCCCTGAGCAGTGACAGCATGCTGAATGTGCCGAATATCCCAAGACACCACAGTATTTTTTTGCATTGCTGATGGAGCTGCTGTATCAAACTGATTCCATCTCCAAGCTGATGGCTTAACTGTTCTGCTGATTTCGCTTGAGAGCTGTTGTTGCGGCATTGCTGCTGTATTTGTTTCAGCAATGGCATCATGTTGAGAAGGTCGTTGCGTAGTGCACTGCTGTTCTGTTGCTCTTGCTCGCTGCTCTGCTGTATCTGGTCGAGTAATTCCCTGTTCCTGCTCAAATCGATCTGTAGATTTTGCAAGATTTTCTGTTGGCGCTGATGTAGCTTCAGAATGTCCTGAAACTGGGTGTCGGTTTTGATGTTGTACAACATCAATTCCAGATCGATAGTCTGGGTTTCCGCCAAGCTTTGCTTTAACTGTTGCTCCAGGCGCTGCCGATAATCCTGATAGTGGTTCGAGAGAGTCTCCAGTCTCAGGAATTCCGGTTCGATAATATTTTTGGTGATACGTAAAACGTTTTCTTCGAACTTGTTCAAGTCGCTTAAGGCATTCTGTGAGTTCTGCTGAAGGTGCTGCAAGTCCTGCCGGATGTCCAGGCAATACTGCTCGTGCTGCTTCCGGTCCTGCTCGATTTTTTCGGTAAGCATCGAATGAAAACTCTGCATGATAAAACTTCCCTTTTAAACGGTCTGTTCCATAACTGGTCTTAAGTGAAATGTAGTGATCATGTTTTCGACTTAACTCACCAAGTTCAGACAGACTCTTGAGCAAATCATCTCGGTTATTGATGATTCCATAGACAATGCGTTGTTCTACATATTGGTGAATTAACTCCAGACGGGTCTTTTTGGGCAGATGCTGCATACCGGCTTTAATTGCAGCTGCGTTTTGCATCTCATGATGATTTTTAAGTTTTATGCTCTTTATACGTGTAGGGTCATCGGGTCTTGCCCAACCATATTTATGGTTTAAAAAATCACGCAGTGGGTCAAAGTAATGATGATGTCCTGGTGGAGCAATGTTTAATGATTTTCCTGAATTCAGTTCAATTCGAGGGACCAGTATATGTAGATGGCGTGAGCCATCGTCCTCAGCATGCATTACAGCTGTCATGTGATATTGTTCTGGACTCAATCCGGCAAAAGCATGTTCCTCAAACAGATCCAGAACTTCTTCAAGCTGTGCATCTGATACATGGTCTTCGGGCGACCAGGCAATCACTGCAGAGGTGTAGCAGTATTGAAACTTGATACTTTCAGCAATGATCGCAAAGGTAGCAGGATCTCCTCTCAGGATTTTTACTCCTGCTCGTCGGTCACCTTGATGATCCTGCTCACCTGTTACATAGGCTGCTGCCAGCTTTGGATCGCCTGTGCCTGACTTTAAAAATTTGATGAGCATAATCTATCGATCCTCCATTACCCGTTGAATTGCTTCTGCTTTTCTGTTTTTCGCAAGCTGATCAGAAACAAAATATTTTGGGAGCACAGGAAGATATAGATGTAAATCAGACTGAATCGTGACCAAAACATCTACGCAATCGACAAAGGAAAACTTCTGAATGTCTTCAGTTTGTTGAAGACATAAGAAGTTCAGTGAACGTGCAATCTGGTTGATATTGTTTCCGATTCGGCCAAGTTCCAGTAAGAGTTGAGGGTCGGCACTGGGTATCGGGCGACCCACTGTATTTTTTAAGGATCTTTTTTTGAGTGGTACGGACTGCCACAGCTTAGAAGGTTCACTAAGGGCTTGTTCTTCACTGGTCTGGTGAACAAGTGGCCAACATCGACATAACTCGCGCTGAATAAGGATATGAATCAGCTTGGTAAATCCAATTCCATGTTCCTGAAGAAAACTATCTAACTGCGCCCCCTGTTCAGCATTAAAACGAAGTCGCTTCGTGATTTCACGTTTGGTCCTTTTCATTTATCTATCCTGTTCGGATTGGTGATTTATGGGGTCTTAGGGGGTCGCCCCTAACAAGCCCTGTTGCGTACCAAAAGTGAAGTTCGTAGAACTTTATTTTTGTAGCTACAGGTAGGCTTGCTTAATAAACTGCTCTTTTTAAGAACAATTTCCCCTCCTGAATCCCAAGCATAAAGGAATTAAAAAATTCAAATCCCATCCGTCGAATTTCGGGTTTTTTTGAACGAAATCATCTATTTTTTTGAAAGAGTTACTTTATTTCTCAAACGGAAACGAGTTGTAAATCAGCGTTCAATCTCGAATTAATGTTCATTGATATAGATTTATATCTAAAAAATCTTAAAAAATTTGAAATTGGCTTGAAATTATGCAGATTTCTTTAAAAAATGTGTTGAGGTTTGTTTTTTTATTTATTTTTGAGTTATTCATCAAATTTATATCGTTTTCAGCATCGTATTCTTATTTTCAATGAATTTGTTTCCCCTGCTAAATAAAATAATATTTTAGATAAATATCAATTAATTAATAATTAACAATGAAGAAAAATAACACACATCTATCTTTCAAATTTCAGGTTTAACTCGTGACATGTAACGTTTTAATTTGGGGATGTAACACTTTTGTTTTTGTTAGAAACGGACGGTTTTTTGTTAGAAACGGACAGTATGTGAAGTGCATCACAATTTTTTAAATTTATTATTCTGTCTTATGAAATTAATACATAAATTCTATTAATTGAACCGTACCGGGTTTGTCGGAGACTTTTTTATTTAAGTTAGGCCACCTGACCTAACGGGTTAATCTTATCATAGTA
>NZ_JIBB01000072.1:0-3859 GCF_000620525.1 Acinetobacter sp. UNC436CL71CviS28 | reverse complement strand
TCAGGGTGAAGTGTGTCTAATCAACAGGGTTTTCGGTCTCTAAGCACTTTTTAAAGGGAACATCATCGACTCAAATCACTATTTGCAACAGTGCCGTTTAAATTCATGATCACCAAAATTTTCTAGGATAAGAGCATTCATCATCTTATTCATAGTTATTCCTTATTCTTAACTGGGGGATGATATGCACAGTACCAAAATAAATTAATCCAATAAATGATATTTATAGGATTTAATAATTCCTAAATAATGAATAATAAATATCATCCGCTCACTAAAAATATTCTAGTACAGTCTGTAAAGGCAGTTTAATCTAAACTGTCGGTAGTATTTTCAAGGCTTGAAACGTTCAAAATATCTACAAAGTGGCTAAAATTTGAAACATAATTCTAAAAGGTCACAGCATCACAAAGAACATGAGCCAAAATAAAAAAATGGGAGCTGAAAGTCCCATTCTTTGTGACTTTAGCATCAGCTCTACGATGTTAATTTAAAAAAAAACTAAAAACAGGGATAGAAAATTTTCGCTAAAGGTCTTTTTGATTTTCGATTTATAAAAAATATTGCTTTTTTTATACTATGGGGTACTATAGTATTAATGCTAGCAAGTAAGGAGGTCTGATGCCTAATCAGGTTGAAGACAAAAAAAAGATTCTTCTACGCGTCAGAAAGATCAAAGGTCAGACGCAAGCGATTGAAAAAGCGTTAGAAGACAATGTGGAATGTGGTGCAATTCTGCAACAAATATGCTCTGTGCGTGGTGCTATTAATGGTTTAATGAATGAAATGTTGGAGGTTCATTTAAAGGACACTTTAGTATCAGGTGAAACTACAGAACAACAACGAAAAGAAGAATTGGCTGAAATCGCCAAGATTCTAAAATCATATTTAAAATAGATCTGTATAAGGAATTATTCCATGAAGTCACGTGCTGCTGTTGCGTTTGGTCCTGGTCAACCTCTTCAAATTGTTGAAGTTGATGTTGCACCACCGAAGAAAGGTGAAGTATTAATCAAGATCTCCCATACCGGTGTGTGTCATACAGACGCATTTACTTTATCTGGCGATGATCCTGAAGGTGTTTTTCCTGCTATTCTCGGGCATGAAGGTGCTGGTGTTGTAGTTGAGGTTGGTGAAGGCGTGACTAGCGTCAAACCAGGTGATCACGTAATTCCACTTTACACTGCTGAATGTGGCGAGTGCGTATTCTGTAAATCTGGAAAATCGAACTTGTGTATTTCCGTTCGCGAAACTCAAGGTAGAGGTGTAATGCCAGATGGTACCACTCGTTTTTCCTACAATGGTCAACCGATTTATCACTATATGGGCTGCTCAACGTTCAGTGAATACACTGTAGTGGCAGAAGTATCATTGGCTAAAATCAATCCTGAAGCCAATCACGAACATGTCTGCTTACTGGGTTGTGGTGTCACAACGGGTATCGGTGCAGTACACAACACGGCTAAAGTACAAGAAGGTGATAGTGTTGCGGTCTTTGGTTTAGGTGGTATTGGTCTGGCAGTCGTACAAGCCGCACGTCAAGCTAAAGCAGGGCGTATTATTGTAGTTGACATGAATCCAGATAAATTTGCGCTGGCAAAAGAATTTGGTGCAACGGACTTCTTGAACCCTAAAGACTACGACAAACCAATCCAGCAAGTCATTGTCGAAATGACTGGCTGGGGTGTAGATCATTCATTTGAATGTATTGGTAACGTGAATGTAATGCGTGCAGCCCTTGAAAGTGCACACCGTGGCTGGGGACAATCCGTAATTATTGGTGTAGCTGGCGCAGGTCAGGAAATCTCTACCCGTCCATTCCAGCTTGTTACTGGTCGTAAATGGCTAGGTTCTGCCTTTGGTGGCGTAAAAGGTCGTACGCAACTTCCAGGAATGGTTGAAGATGCCATGAACGGTAAAATTCAATTAGAACCATTTGTGACACATACGATGGGCTTGGATCAGATCAATGAAGCCTTTGATCTAATGCATGAAGGTAAGTCAATTCGTACTGTAATTCATTACGAATAATTCCGTCAGACCTTATACTTTTCCATGCATGTGCATCATGAATGACATGCATGGAATTCTCCAAAACGGCACATCATCTGTAAAACAGATCTATCTGTGTAGGCATCGTGTATAGGTTCAATCAACCTGCCTACATTTTAAATCTTTATCACTATTCTCTGTGGAGAATGTCGGACTCTTTGTTTACTCGATTTCTCATGAAGTCTTGCTCAACATAGGTAATTGATTATGGAAATAATTGAGAAACATGCTTCTTTTGGTGGATCGCAAGAAGTGTATCGCCATCAGTCAATAGCATTAAACTGTTCAATGAAATTCTCAATATATCTGCCACCTCATGACAAAGATGAGCGGTTGCCAGTTTTATATTGGTTATCAGGACTGACTTGCAACGAACAGAACTTTATTACTAAAGCCGGAGCACAAAAGTATGCGGCTGAACATAAAGTCATTATTGTTGCACCAGATACCAGCCCACGTGGAGAAGATGTACCAGATCATGCAGATTATGATTTAGGCCAAGGTGCAGGATTCTATGTGAATGCAACACAAGCACCTTGGTCACAGCATTTCAAAATGTATGATTATATTGTGGAAGAGCTCAGAAATCTGATTGACCTAAATTTTCCGACCAATCAAGTCCAAAGTATTATGGGTCATAGCATGGGTGGTCATGGTGCATTAGTAATTGGGTTAAAAAATCCTGAGCTGTATAAAAGTATTTCTGCTTTTGCACCGATTGTTGCACCTAGCCAAGTACCTTGGGGGAAAAAGGCTTTCACACATTACCTAGGTGAAACCGAAACTTTATGGAAAAGCTATGATGCGATTGAATTAATCAAAAACGCTGAAGTTCATATACCTATTTTAGTCGATCAGGGAACAGCTGATGATTTTCTTGAAGAACAGTTAAGGCCTAAGCTTCTTAGTGATATGTGTTTGGAACAAGAATATCCTCTTACACTTAACCTAAGAGAAGGGTATGACCATAGCTATTACTTCATTGCGAGCTTTATAGAGAAACATATAGAGTTTCACAGCAAACTCCTAGCTAAATAACTTTGATAGATATGAGGATGTACATGTTGTTCTTGAATGCTTCTTGAGCAATATAATTTTCAGATGAAGAGGTCAGCTTATAAATCTAAGGTAGAGTCAATTGATCCTTATATAACTAAGATTGAATTTAACCATCTCATATCTTAATTTTTTGATTCAAATGTTAATGATATTAACTTGAATAAATTCATAGCATTATGTCGGAATAAAAAAACAGATTTTGGCTCAGCTATGGGATTTTTTTTTAACTTTTATACAACAAAACTTTCTGACATGCATACATTAGCAATGTCAGAATCAGTTTTAATTCTAGTCAATTGTGGAGTTTTAGTCATGCTTAAAACAGCTTTATATGTCCGCCTTGAAGCTAAACCGGGTAAAGAAGACGAAGTGGAAGCTTTCCTTAAAGCCGGTTTACATATTGTAATGGAAGAACCTGCGACAGTTGCGTGGTTTGGCCTACGTCTTGGACCTACAACATTTGGTATATTTGATGCATTTCCTGATGAGGCGGGTCGCCAAGCACATCTATCTGGCAAGGTTGCAGCTGCTTTGATGGCTCAGGCCGATGAGCTATTTTCAGAGCCACCGTCTATTGAAAAAGTAGATGTTTTGGCGAGTAAACTACCAGCTTAAACCGACGCTTAAATGTATGAGTGTGCTGCCTGAAATTTGGCACTGTTGCAAATAGTGATTTGAGTCGATGATGTTCCCTTTAAAAAGTGCTTAGAGACCGAAAACCCTGTTGATTAGACACACTTCACCCTGA
>NZ_JIBB01000071.1:0-3876 GCF_000620525.1 Acinetobacter sp. UNC436CL71CviS28 | reverse complement strand
TTAAAAAGCAGATGTTCATATGATCTCCCTTTGGCAACAGGTTCTACATGGGAAAAGGACAGTACATTAGCCTCTTTTCCCACAGGCACAACAATTACTTTTGTACTGAAGGATCAAATCTGTGCACCTTATGGTTCAGCTATTATAACAGGCACAAAAGTACTCAACATCACTGCAAGTGATAGCACTGGGACAAAAATAAAGTTCCCTGTTTGCTTGTCAAATATTTTAAGTACCTCGTAAATTAAGGTATATAACGATGAAATCAAAGAATCCATATTTTGCCAAGTCACAACAAGGAATTGCAACAGTTTTAACTGTAGCTTTAGTCGGTATTGCCTTGATTGTATCAATTACAGGTACTGCTTATTATTTACGTACCAAACAATATTCTGCAGCGTCAAATCATGCATTAACGCAGGCTCAGGCGGATGTATGGTCAGGTGTGGAAATTGTACAACAGTATTTAAATACTAGAAGTGCATCACAATTAGATACTTTAATGACAGATGGTATTCCAGCAATTACAAATTTACCTCCTAACATAGCAATTACAGCAAAAATTGATAGTGTAAATAAATCAACAACGGAATCTGGACTTTATACGGTAACATCAACTATAACAAGCCGAAATACCATCAGTAAATCTGCATCTACCGTACAAGTTGTTTATGAGGTTAAGCGTGGAGCAATTGGAACGTCGAACCCGTCTCCATTACCTAACTCAGGAATAAGCGCTATTAATATTTATACGGATGTAGAGGTTTCAGGTAATGTTTCAATTACCAATAGTACAGGTAAACCAGTTGATTTAAATATCGTGGGTACTGCGAATTTACGTGAAATTAGTAATATTGACACATTAAAAGTTACTGGAGACTTAACAGTAAGTAATAAAACAACTAAGGTAAATAATATTTATGTAGATGGTAATGTAACATTAAATAGTCCAGATGCAATTAACGTTATTAACACAAAAAAGAATATTTACTTAAAAAGTGGTAATGGTTCAGTTGAAATTCTTAAGGCTGGTGAAAATATCGAGTGGGGAAATGATACCGTTCTGGGGAAGTATGGCTATGCGAATAACAATATTATAGGTGCCGCGCGTAATTCAACGCTTAGTAATAGACCAGCTAGTGGCGATTCTACGGGTGTACAATTAAAGGCAGGTAATGAGATAAAGTGTGATAGTAATAATTATAAAAACATTGCAGCAAAATCATTCACAGGAAACTGTGGTAGTGCAGACTTAGCACATATTCAAAAAAAATTGACATCAAATGAATTACCTGTAATTAAAATAAGTGAATTAGGAACATCTTTAAATATAACTCCACCAATGGTAAATGCTAATTGTTATGATCCTGAGAAAAAATTGAACTGTTCAACTAATACAGTTTATACAAGTAATGATACTGCTAATTATATTTTTGAGTATAAAGATAATAAAATAACAGTGCGCATTTACAATTTAGATGGCTTTATTGATGGAACAACATTTTGTTTAGGAAGTAGTACTACTAGCAATATCTCTTTACAAAATACAAATAATATGCAGAATTCAGATCATTGGGGTTATTTATATGAAGCAACAGTAAATGGAAATTCAGTAAATTGTAGTTCTACCATCAAAGCAAATATTTTACGTTGGTATGACAAAAATAAAGATGAGAAAATGAGTATTACTTATAATAATGGAACATGGACAATTAGACGACCAAACTTAGGTGTACAAAATTATATAACTGATTTTGCTAATATATTAAAAACCCCATCAATAGCGCCAGGCGTAATATTATTTATAGGCAATCTACAAATTCGTGAAGGCATTTATAATAATACACTTTTAGCTACAGGAAATATTGAAAGTTCAAGTGTAAATGGTAATGCGATTATTAGTGCACCGAATTATGCTGCTACTCGTGGTGGAGTAGAAGGTGCATTTTGTCATGCTAATTCAGCATTAAGTAATAGCTCCAATGACATTATTAAAAAATTAGATCCATTAAATGGTTATTTCCCAAGACCAAAAAATTTTTGTTCATCTCCAACAGCAATGATTAGCCCAACAACAGCTTTAGGTGATTTAGCATTATTGGCAGGATCATATATTGGAACATATAATAAAGCCTCTTACGTGGGAGGGGATATTAAATTAATAAGCTATAATGATAAAAGTCCAATCTATGGTAATATTATTGCAGGAAATAATTACACAACGGATGCAAATCTAAATTTATATGGTTTCCTATCAATCATTGGTTTGGGCAATAATGGAAAAACAACATTGACTGATCTTAAGATTGTTATTCCAACAACAACAAATACTAATATTGGTGCTCCAACAGAAGATAGTGGAACAGGAAATCAATCAACACCTACACCCAACGTCCCAGCTGCAACCATTAAATGGGTGCGTTACCTTTAATAATTATTTAACCCGAAGCCTGCTTAATCCAATAACACTATAATTGATGTTGGATTAAGCAGTCTTCAGGTTATTTAGAAATTTTAAATGTCAATTTCCCATTTAACATAATGGGCGTTATACGAAACGCCTTTTTAAATAGTATTATTTATCAAATAGTTAACTCAATAAATCCAAAACCCAAAAGATCAAAAAACAGACGTTTTAACAACTCGTGTGTTTTTTAAGCAACTTTGTAATCTTTCGCCAATAAAATCGTCTAAAAAATGCTCAATTTTGGCATTTTCCCAATGTTCTCAGCTCTTCCAGGGCGAAAACTATCCCCAATTACTGTGGATGAAATTTAGGCTATTTTGTACGCTTTGGCTCACATAAAACTCGGCCCTTTGCGGCTATCCAGGATAGGTGAATTTTCCTATGATGAAGTCATAGAGAACAGGATGTTCCAAACAACAAGAATAAGAAAGATCGCACCAGGAACGTGAGGTAAGACAGGAGTCATACCTAGCAACCCAATATGAGAAACCCCGGCAGGATGCTGGGGTTTTTTATTATCAAAATGTACTTCGCATAATCCGTTTTATGTTAATTTTAGCCAAATTAAAATATAAAAATATAATTTTATAGATATAGAAGAACCTTAAATGGCAAATTGTATTTTTCTGTTGAGAGTACCTTAGTAGCTATTATTAGTATTTAATAATATAATTCTATTATACATGCACTCCTTTAGGGGTAATAAAATGCTAAATACTAACGAAAAAGTAAATCCTGCTATCCTTGCTCTGGTAGAGCTCGGTAACGGTGTTGGTGGTACTAAGGTTAGTGCCTCAACTCGTGAAGAGATAGGAAAAAATCTTCGTAAAGCTTTCTTAAAGTCCAAGGAACGTTCAAAAAAGAATGTCGCAACTGCCTAATAAACCAGTTCAACGTCGGGAAATTTCAGAGGTCTTTTTACATGACCTCTTTTTTGAAATCAGTGAATCAATTGGATATACATACGATATCGTAGAAGAATATCTTAAAGATCTTGAAGCTCTTATTGAATTATGGACAAATCAAGGCTTTATTGAAATTTATACAGAGGATGCAGACCGAAAATATGGTCGTGCGAAAGATACAAATTCGACTCCTAACTCATCCCCGTGGTATACAGGTCTTTATCATGCACGTCTATTGAAGACCGGAGAAAGTGACCCTTTAATTATTATTGTATTTGAAGAAGTTACGACTGATGGCAAGATCAATACAGTCGCTAGTTTACGCTTCATGCTCGATCATGACGATATATTTGGCCCTAAAGATAATCGTCGTATAAAGTTTAATCCAGAAGCTATGAGAGCTATTAGAAAAAAAATTGATGGATTCATTCAGCAGGGTACAAAGTATGTGCCTACTACTGATTAAGCTTCTAAAAACTGATTTAATATAAAAACTCTTATACG
>NZ_JIBB01000070.1:0-4046 GCF_000620525.1 Acinetobacter sp. UNC436CL71CviS28 | reverse complement strand
GCCTTTCTTTAAGTGATCGAGAAGACTTCGCAAAACGCTGCCAGACCTCACTGGGGTACTTAAACCAGATCATGTATGGCAACAGTAAATGCAGCGCCTCTCTCGCAATCAAAATCGATAAAGAGAGTGATGGTGCAGTTAGCTGCGACCTGCTTTGTCCAGAGGCAGATTTTGATTACGTCCGCAACCAAGCATTAAGTGCATAGGTGAATTTATGAGTCTTGAAAAGAAATCTACGCATGTTCGTTTATCTCCTGAAAATCATGAACGGGCACGTGTTCTATCCAATATCAAAGGAAAGGACTTGGCCCAGTATCTCGCCTGGCTACTCGAAAAAGAGATCGCTGGTGAGTGGCATGTTCTCAGTATAGAAGCTCGAAATATGGAGCGCTTGGGAGTATCCGCTTTACTAAGGGATTTAAGTACAGAGGTGTTTATCGCTGAGGGATCGGAAGGGATCCATGGGGATTCAGACAAAGAAAAAGCCTGATGGTTGAGATCAGGCTTTTAGTGTTCACCAACATTAGGAAATCTAAATGAACAAAAACATTTTAGCAGAGATAGAAATAAACCAAAAGATCTATCTGTTTCAAAAAGCGGTAGAGCGATATGCGGTAGAAAAAACCTTGCCTAATGCTCAGGCCGTGTCTCAAACCAAAGCGCAATTGCTTGCTTTCACTATTGGAGGTGGCAAATGAATATTGGCGTGGATTTTGAAAAATTCATACAACAGGCGGTTACTGTGGAAGAGAATTACACAAAGATGCCGAATATTGTGATTGATAGCATCATGCAGAATATAAGTCCAAATGCTTATAAATGCCTGAGCGTTATTATTCGTTGCACACTTGGTTATCAACGTGACAGCTATCAAATTGCACAAACTTTATTTTTAGAAATCACTGGCATTAAACGCAAGGAAACAGTGATTGATGCAATTCGTGAACTTGAGCAATTAAAGATCATTTCTGTTGATCGTAGCACTCACATTAATACTTTTTCTCTTACTTTTGATCAGTACGAAAAAACCGTACTAGTACGGAAAAATAGTACTAAGTCAGTTAGTACGGAAAAACCGTACCAAGTTGGTACTAATAATCCGTACTTAGTTGGTACGGAAAATCCGTACTCTATTAAAGAAAGAAAGAAAAAAGAAAATAATATTAAATTTTCTTTCTCTGAATCACTAAAAAACCTAGGTGCTGATGAGCAGTTAATCAAAGATTGGTTAGCTGTCCGCAAGAACAAAAAAGCTGCCAATACCGAAACAGCTTTTAGAGGTTTTGAACGTGAATTCAACAAAGCAAATTTAAATATCAACACTGTGCTGAAGATCTGCATCGAACGTTCATGGCAGGGCTTCAATGCATCTTGGTTGCAGAACATCAACCTTGCTGAATACCAGGAGCAAGAGCAGTTATCTGAACAACCAGCATCACAAACAACTTCTGGCGAATGGGTGGACTTCTGATGACAACACTACATTCGATGATGTTTGAACAGGCTGTACTGTCTACGTTGATGACTGTAGCTGACAGTCTCAATGCACTGGAAATCAAACCGACTGTTGAGGATTTCTACGCAACACGTCACCAGGAAATTTTCAAAGCAATCGAGAATTTGAATATTCAGGGTAAGCCGTATGACTTTGTCATGGTCAAGGATTTGGTTGAATCACAAGGCAAGATGAATCTTGTGGGTGGTGAGCAGTATTTCCTGGAGCTTTCCCAAGAAACAGCAGCAGCGTTTTTTAACCTGAACAGCTACATCAGCAAACTTAAAAAACTGACTGAATGCCGCAAGGTGGAAGAAGCTGGCAAGAAAATCATGGAGCTGGCCCAGAATACCCTGATTGAAGACATGCCACTCAAAGCCCAGGAGATTGCAGCAGGCGTAGAGTCTGTCATTGCCACAGATACCCGATACAGCCTGCAAGATTCCAGTGTGGCTGCCCTGGAGATTCTGGAACGTAAAATTGCTCATAAGCGTGATAACACAGGATTGGCTTATGGTGTAAATACTGGCCTTCGTGATCTGGATGCCATTATCGGGGATATTGAGCCTACCCATCTTTGCGTTGTGGCTGCTGCACCAGGTGGCGGTAAAACCACATTGGCCCAGATGATTGCTATTAACGCAGTAAAGCGCAATAACGCACCGACGCTGTTCTTCTCTGGTGAGATGTCTCATGACCAGGTGACGAGCCGAATCTTGAGCGCTATAGGCCGAATTCCTTTTAGCAATATCAAACGTGGCGAAATGACGGCTGATGATTACAGCTCATGGGTACACCTGACAGCACATGTTTTTCCACAGTATCCGCTAGAGATTGTGGATAAGGCTGGAATCAACCTGGCTGAGATGCGCGGAGAAATCAAAAAGACTATTGCCAAGCATGGCCGCATTGGCTGCGTCATTGTGGATTACTTGCAGCTCATGACTGACCCAACATCAACCAAGCGTTATGAGGTGGTTACTGCAATCTCTATGGGCCTTAAACGAATTGCAAAAGACTTCAAGTGCCCTGTAATTGCGCTGTCACAGTTGACCAAGGAGGCGCTAGGCCGTCCGTTGACTATGTCTGATCTACGAGAGTCTGGGCAGATTGCTCAGGATGCCGATCAAATTATTTTTCTTTATCCCGATTCAAAAGATATGGGTGTGATTAATGCCAATGTTGCCAAGAATCGTCATGGCAAAACAGGTGTAGCTCGTCTTTTGGATGGTTTTGAATATTGTCAGTTCCGAAGCGTTCAGCGACCAGATGACGAGAGTATGGGAGGTGGGGTGTGAAGGAATTCAGCGCAAGCATAAGTGGCACGCCAAGCCTAATTCAAACAGATTTGGGCTTAGAGAAATACTGCAAGGGTTGCAATGAATACTATCCAGCAGATTTAGAGTTCTTTTTCCTAGCCAGGATTAATAAGGATGGGTCTCTTCGGCTGGAAAATCTTTGTAAGGCATGCCGAATGGAGAAGAAAAGAGGGGGAGCGGCATGAACACTACTCAGTCACACAGCTACATGTTCGAAATGACGCTTGAAATCGTGTTGTTCATTACCTTTCGAACAAAGAAGACCTATGTGCAGGATGTCTTGGATGATGTGGTTTCAGGCGCAACAGGTAGAACGGTTCAGCGGTACTTGTCATCACTTGAGAAGCTTGGATTTATTGAAGGTGATGGCAAGTGCCCACAAGGATTCTTGCCGACTGAAAAAGCCAAACAGTTATTTGGAGTAAATCCATGAAAAAGACAAAACAAAAACTATCCGCAACTTGGGAAATCTTATCAACAGCTGAGTATGTGGAATCACTGGATCGCAATGTAAATGACGATGATCTGGTGAAGATTTACCAGGGTTCATTTGTACCGCTGCTGCTGGCTCATCGTGTAGAGCGCAAGCAAATTTGGACTGTATCAATCAAGACTATCGCCAAGGCTGACGATGGCACCTTGCATGAGCATGAAATGGAATGGTCTTTCAATAAGCCAATGAGCATCAAGGAAGTGATCAATGGTGCCAAGCATATCAAGGTTGAAAGCGATGGCATCAAGACACGCTGGCAAGGCGTATCAAAGCAATGGCTTGATGCAGTGGATGAAGATTTAAAAGGGCTTACAGCTGTGAGTGCGTGGGCTACTGCAACGTGTGTGGGGATGGTTGAGCAGAGAAATCCAGCAGCGGTGCTACTAGGCAAGATGATCAGTTGGGGAGCCACCGCATGACTAAGCATGACAACGTGAGCCTAGGGGGAATTATGAAAGCAACTGAGTTTGTTAAGAAGTTTGGATTAAACACCACAGAGAACTATGCCGACCATTGCGTAAATATTAATGACCTAAAACGCATTGTTGAGAGTCATGAGCTAGTTGAGAGGTGTGGCGGTTTAAACTCTCTAAAAGCATGGGTAAAAGAGACAAAGAGCAAACTCAGTCTTGCGACTTATTTTCATTGCAACAAGCCACTTGTTCTCATTCAAATTGAGAAGGCTGAACAAGCCATCGCAGACGTGGAGGCATGCCATGAAGTCAATTGAGGATATGGC
>NZ_JIBB01000069.1:0-4501 GCF_000620525.1 Acinetobacter sp. UNC436CL71CviS28 | reverse complement strand
CCTTGAAAGTGCCGACCGTGGAAGGGATTCATCTGCTGTATCTCGAAATAAATAAGATATTTAGCTTATCATGTCAGCCTATTTGCAACAGTGCCTCTTGGTTATGAGATTACAGCTTCGACTGGTCGACCTCAAGAGTCAGAATATTTAACCTATCTAGGGGCGAGTGAAATTATTGATCGTATTGAATTATCTTCCCCAGGAAAGCCATTAAACAAAGAAGTTTGGGCTGGCGTAATTGATACTGTTGGAAGCCATACTTTAGCCAATGCATGTGCTAGTACAAAATATCGTGGTGCAGTTGCTGCGTGTGGTTTGGCAGGCGGAATGGATTTTCCAGCAACAGTTGCTCCATTTATTCTAAGAGGGATTACCTTATATGGAATTGATAGCGTGATGGCACCAATCGAATTAAGAAAAGAAGCATGGGAACGTTTGGCTACAGAATTAGATCAAACAAAATTAGAAACAGTAACGACTGAAATTCAGTTAACAGATGCTTTAAATATTTCAAATGAAATTTTAGATGGAAAAATTCGAGGTAGAGTTGTTGTACAGATATAGTTCAACAAAATGAGTTGTGGGACTGTTCTAAATTTTGTGTAAGTACTTAATTTTCATTTATCCTACTGAGGATAATAAAAAGAGGTACTTCACATGGATGAAGCTACAATCAAAAGTATGGCAGCTGAATTAGCTAAAGGTTTAAAAACTCCTGAAGATTTAAACCAAATGACAGCCATATTTAAAAAGTTCATGATCGAAACCGCTCTGAATACTGAGCTTTCTGAACATTTAGGCTATGAAAAGCATCAACCTAAGAAAGGATCTAATGCACGTAATGGTTTTAGCTCCAAAACAGTTCTAACACAAGATGGGCAGCTTGCTTTAGATATCCCTCGTGATCGTGATGGCTCTTTTGAACCACAGATTATTAAGAAGCATCAAACACGCATTACTAGCATGGATGATCAAATTCTTTCGCTATATGCGAAAGGAATGACAAATAGAGAAATTGTTGCTTTTTTAAAGAAATGTACGATGCCGATGTATCTGCCTCCCTTATTAGTAAGGTGACGGATGCTGTCATTGAACAAGTGACAGAATGGCAAAATAGAACACTCGATAGTCTTTATCCTGTTGTCTATTTAGATTGCATTGTTGTTAAGGTTCGTCAGCATTCAACAGTAATCAATAAATCAGTTTATTTAGCATTAGGCATTAACCTGGATGGCCAAAAAGAACTTCTTGGCATGTGGCTTGCTCAAACAGAAGGTTCCAAATTCTGGCTGTCAGTCATGACAGAGCTTAAAAATCGAGGAGTGCAAGATATTCTTGTAGCCTGCCTTGCGAAGCAGCGCTTCTCAGGACTAAAAGGCTTTCCTGATGCGATAGCCTCTGTCTACCCTCATACTGATATCCAGCTGTGTATCGTACATGTTGTACGCAATAGCCTGAGATTTGTGAGCTGGAAGGACTACAAAGCTGTAACAGCAGGATTGAAGGCGATCTATCAGGCAAGTACAGAGGAAAATGCTTTAAAGCCCCTAGATATCTTCTGCGATCAATGGAATCACCAGTATTCAAAAATTGGAGAATCCTGGCGGGCAAATTGGGAAAATATCCGAACGATCTTTAGCTATCCTGCTGAAATACGTCATGCGATTTATACAACAAATGCAATTGAATCATTGAATAGCGTGATCCGCCATTCAACTAAAAAGAGAAAGATCTTCTCTTCTGATGATTCAGTGAAAAAGGTCATTTATTTAGCAACTTCAAATGCTGCTAAAAAATGGACCATGCCAATTCAAAATTGGCGTTTAGCAATGAATTGGTTTACGATTCAGTTCGATGATCGATTAAAAGATCATTTATAAAAAATGAGACTTACACAAAATAATTTACAGGCTCGTAGAAACATGAAAATACATTCTTTTGGTGAACACAATAACATTACTTTATCTAATAATTGTATTGAAGTTCGAGGTGCACGTGAGCATAACCTTAAGGATGTAGATGTTTCTATCCCAAGAAATGCACTTGTTGTTTTCTCAGGTGTATCGGGTTCAGGAAAATCATCACTTGCTTTTGGAACTATTTTTGCTGAAGCACAAAGAAGATATTTCGAATCTGTTGCACCTTATGCAAGACGCTTAATAGATCAGGCCGGAGTACCAGATGTTGATGCTATTGATGGTCTACCACCAGCAGTAGCATTGCAACAACAACGTGGTGCAAGTAATACCCGTTCTTCTGTTGGAAGTGTAACAACTTTATCAAGTCTCGTGCGAATGATTTATTCGCGTGCTGGTGCATATCCTGCCGATCAGCCAATGTTATATGCCGAGGACTTTTCACCGAACACTCCTCAAGGTGCTTGTCCTACCTGTCATGGTTTAGGTCACATTTATGAAGTTACAGAATCGACAATGGTTCCTGACCCAACACTCAGTATTCGTGAGAGAGCTATCGCATCATGGCCACCTGCTTGGCACGGGCAAAACTTACGCGATATCCTAGTAACCCTAGGGTATGATGTCGATCGACCATGGAAAGATTTACCGCAATCGGATAGAGACTGGATTTTATTTACTGAAGAAACCCCAACAGTTCCTGTCTATGCTGGTTTAAGCCCCGCTGAGACTCAATCTGCACTTAAACGTAAACTAGAACCCAGCTATATGGGCACTTTCACTGGTGCTCGTCGCTATGTCCTTCATACTTTTGCTAATACCCAAAGTACGTTGATGAAAAAACGTGTTTCACGTTTTATGGAAGGAAAAATATGCCCTTCCTGTCATGGTAAACGCCTTAAACCAGAAGCCTTATCTATTACCTTTGCTGGAGTAGATATTGGTGAGTTTATGCAACTTTCTTTGGATAAGTTAACTTGCCTGCTTGAGCCCATTGTTCTTGGCAATTTCGACGCTCATGATGCTGGAGAAAAGACTAATAATAAAGTAACCCAACTTGATAGATCTGAACGAGCAACAACAGGTAGAGCAGTGCATTCTGTATCTCCAGATGTAAGACGTACGTCAGCACTTTCAGATGAAAAGAAAATTGCTGCCCAGCGTTTAGCAAATGGTGTGGTGGGGCGTTTAAATCAATTACGCCAGTTAGGTCTTGGTTATCTAACATTAGATAGAGCCACACCGACTCTTTCGGCGGGAGAGTTACAACGTTTGCGTTTAGCAACACAATTAAGTTCTATGCTATTTGGTGTAGTTTATGTACTGGATGAACCGTCTGCTGGATTACATCCTTCAGATAGTCAGTCATTATATGATTCTCTCGATAAATTAAGAGACGCTGGAAACTCCGTATTTGTTGTAGAGCATGATTTAGAGCTCATGCGTCGTGCTCAATGGTTAGTGGATGTTGGACCAGATGCAGGAGAGCAAGGTGGTAATATTTTATATAGTGGAGTACCTCAGGGTTTAAGTGAGATTTCAGCTTCACGTACTGCAAGTTATTTATTTAATAAAATCCCAGTTACTCAAAGTTATGGACGTACACCCTCTGGTTGGCTTGAACTTAACAATATTTACCGACATAACCTGCATAATATTGATGCTCGTATACCTCTTGGTGTACTTACAGCAGTTACAGGTATTTCAGGTTCAGGTAAATCTAGTCTCGTTTCTCAAGCTTTACCCGAGTTAGTACTTTCATATTTAGGCAATGAATCTGAAACTGAAAACAATAATGAAAATAATCCTTTAAATGAAGGAATGTTGGTTACCGAGGTTACACAGGGTTCTCTGGCTGGTGATGTGGAGGCTATACAGCGTCTGGTACAGGTTGATCAAAAACCAATTGGCCGTACTCCACGTTCTAATCTGGCAACTTATACGGGTTTATTTGATCATGTTAGAAAGTTATTTGCTGGGACTCCTGAAGCTCGCCAAGCTCATTATGATGCTGGACGTTTTTCGTTTAATGTGGCTAAAGGGCGATGTGAAACTTGTGAAGGTGAAGGCTTTGTCAGTGTAGAATTATTGTTTATGCCAAGTGTATATGCCCCTTGTCCGACATGTCATGGTGCTCGATATAATGATGACACTCTGAAAATTCGCTGGAATGGACGTAATATTGCTGAAGTATTAGGAATGACCGTCAATGAAGCACGTGATTTTTTTGATGGAGAGGTCTCGATTGCTCGTTCACTACAATTATTAAAGGAAATTGGCCTTGGTTATTTACGTTTAGGGCAACCAGCGACTGAACTATCTGGTGGAGAAGCGCAACGTATTAAATTGGCGACCGAGCTGCAACGCAATCAGCGTGGAAATACACTGTATATACTTGATGAGCCAACTACAGGTTTGCATCCATCAGATGTAGATCGATTGTTAGTTCAATTGCAGCGATTAGTCGATGCGGGTAATACCGTGGTTATGATTGAGCATGATATGCGTGCCGTTGCACAAGCAGATTGGGTGATTGATGTGGGACCAGGTGCTGGAAATGCTGGTGGGAATATTGTTGTGGCAGG
>NZ_JIBB01000068.1:0-4708 GCF_000620525.1 Acinetobacter sp. UNC436CL71CviS28 | reverse complement strand
GAACTGCGTAAAACGTTGACCTATGACCGTGGACGCGAGATGTCAGAACATAAAATACTCGAAGAAGATTTAGGCATAGATGTATATTTCTGTGACCCACATTCACCTTGGCAAAAAGGCACATGCGAAAATATGAATGGTTTAATTAGGCAATATTTACCTAAAGGGATTGATTTAAATCAGGCAGATCAGCATTATTTAAATCAAGTTGCCATGTCACTGAATACTCGTCCTAGAAAGGCGTTAGATTGGCTTACACCATTAGAGAAATTTGCTCAGCTTGTTGATTATCATATGGCTTTTGAAACTGTCGCACCTCATGTTTGAATTCGCCATAGATACTGATACATCTATATTTAAAAACAATATCAAAAAATTATTTAGTTTATAACTTTACCTCGTCCATCAGCCATGTTTTAAAGGCTACGAATTTCGGCTTATTCTGACATTCCTGTCGATAAACAATATAATAGGCCAAGGCCGATGAATACTTCATATCTGGATATAAACGTATCAACTGCCCTGTTTTTAAATCATCTGCCACCATAACACTTCTTGCCAATGCGACCCCATGCCCATCAATTGCTGCCTGTAGTACAGCAGCTGAATTATTAATTTTTAATCCTCGCTGGGCCAAGCCATTGCTCACCTGATTGTACTTCAACCATGTATTCCAAGTAGTAAAGCCAGTATGGACATCCAGCGTTAAGTCATGAATTAAAGGTAGGTTTAATAAGTTCTCTACATATTTTAACAGGTGTCGATATTTCTGATAAAACCCTGGTGAACAAACAGGAAAAACCTCTTCATCCATGAGTTTTTCCGCGACTAATCCTGACCAGTTTCCCTGTCCATATCGCACGGCAATATCAATACCATGTTGAGCAAAATCTACAGGTTCCAAGTTAGTATCCAGTCGAATATCAATTTCAGGATAAGCTTGCTGAAAAGTATCAATTCTTGGCAGCAACCATTTCGATGCAAAAGCCGGGCTGATCGCAACAGTTAAAACACCTGCTGAAGTTTGTGCCTGTAGTTTTTCCAGACCAAGTAATAGCCTATTAAAACCGGCACGAATATCGGGCAATGCCATTAATGCAGCTTCAGTTACCACCAAGCGGGCTTTTCCCCCTGTACTCCGCTGAAACAATGTAATGCCTAGGTAATCTTCCAGACTTTTAACCAGTTGTCCCACGGCTGCAGGAGTTACATTCAGCTCAATAGCTGCCGTGGAAAAACTTTGATGTCTGGCACTGGCTTCAAAAGCTCTTAATGCGTTGAGATATACAGGAGTTTTCATTCTAAAGATTTTCTATCAATTACTATAAGATTAACTGGTTTGTTTGTATAGAACCATCTTTATAGAATCAATTTTTCACTTTATGGGTCAAAGCCCTTTAAATACAAAACTGGATAAGGAAGCTCTATTGGTCACAATTATATTAAATGTTCTAGCAGGCCTAACCCTATTCAGCGCGTCTGTTAAAAGACGTAAATAGTAACAATCAGTATTAACATTTTTAAGTTTCTCTTCCTATTAATCTTTATCAGATCAACAGGATATTTGACTTTTTGAATAGATGAGACAAAGCATGTGGATTAACGCTGATTTTTCCCAAGTAGCTATGGTTAGACCTAACGATTATCAATGGGTCAAATCTCCTGGTGGTGAAGTTGAACGAGTTATGCTCGATAGAATAGGTGGTGAAACAGCCCGTGCCACCAGTCTGGTTCGTTATGCACCGCAGAGCATTTTTCCAGAGCATCAACATCCATTAGGTGAAGAAATTTTAGTGCTCTCTGGAACATTTACTGAAAATGGCAACCAGCATTATCCAGCAGGCTGGTATTTACGGAATCCGGATGGATCAAAACATACTCCATCCAGTGAAGAAGGCGCACTGATTTTTGTCAAGCTCATGCAAATGACCAGAGAAGATGTACTGTCGGTGCGTATTAATACCCATGAGCCCGAAAACTGGCAAATACTTAATCAGCGTAAGATTTGCCCTTTATATGACTCTCAGGACGAACAAACCTATGTGGAAAAACTAATACCCCATCAGAGTTTTGCTGAGCACAGTGCAAACGGAATTGAACTTCTGGTGATACAAGGTGAATTGCTTGCAAATGGAGAAACTTATCCTGCAGGTTCATGGATTCGTTTACCGATTCAAAACAGCCATAACTTTCATGCTTGTTCAGCAGGAGCAATCCTTTATGTAAAGACAGGACATCTTTTATCTGCTCAAAAATTTATGGAACAGAAGCCATGATAAGGGCCAAGATTGCCACTATAAGTGCAGGTTTAAGCGATCTATTTACTAGAACAGGCTCAATAGACTTATGTACGAATGAAATCAGCTCAAGCCTGGTTCCAGGTGGTAATAATGCTACCTCAAAACACTCATTAATCACTTACTTATAAAAATTCAGGTTCCACTTTTATGCTGCAAAATACCATGCACCGCCAGGTTTTCATTCTGGCAAGTTCACAGTCTTTATTCCAGACCATTTCAGTCATGGTGATGACGATTGGCGGACTGGCAGGTGCAAATATTGCCAATACGCCTACCCTTGCCACCCTGCCAATTGCCTCGATGTTTTTAGGTACAGCCATGATGATGTTCCCTGCTTCCATGTGGATGGCAAAAGTAGGCAGGCGCAATGGCTTTTTATGTGGCGCTTTATTAGGTATTTCAGGTGGAATTATTGCAGCAGTTGGTATTATCTATAGTTCACTTTACCTATTGGCATTAGGCACATTCTGTGTGGGAGCATATCAATCCTTTGCCCAGTTCTACCGGTTTGCTGCCAGTGAAGTAGCAGATGATGCCTTTCGTTCCCGTGCAATTTCGTTTGTTATGGCGGGTGGCGTAGTTGCAGCATTGATTGGTCCGGTTTTGGCTCGCTTTGGTGGACCACTATTTAATCATCTGGAATATGTGGGTTCTTTCCTGATCATTACTATCGTTTCCCTGATTGCGATGGGAATCTTATCAAGACTGCATATTCCAGATCAGGTAGAGATTAAGACCAGTTTTAGTGCAGGACGACCTTGGCCAAAAATTGTATTTCAGCCCATGTATTTAGTGGCTTTACTGGGCGCAATTACTGGTTATGGCATCATGATTTTAGGTATGACTGCCACACCAATTGCCATGCATCATGCTCATCATGAATTAGGTACAATTACCACTGTAATTCAATTACATGTACTGGGGATGTTCCTACCATCATTTTTTACGGGTAACCTGATTGTCCGTTTTGGTGTATTGAAAGTCATGTTTGCAGGTCTCTTACTGTTTGCCTGTTATATCGCTTTTGCCCTTTCTGGTCTGCAATTCTATTCATTTGCCATTTCTCTGGTTTTATTGGGTGTAGGCTGGAATTTCCTGTTTATTGGTAGTACTTCTTTATTAACCAGAACTTATACTCACGAAGAAAAAGCCAAGGCACAGGCCATTAATGACATGACAGTTTTCGTGGTGGGATTGATCTGCTCATTTAGTGCTGGGGCATTGCTGGATATAATTGGCTGGAAGGTCATGAATATGGCCCTTATTCCATGGCTGGTTATTACAGCACTTTCTTTAGTATGGTTATCTAAGAAGACGCAGAATGATTAAGTTTCCACAATCAATAATGATAGATAGTGTATTGCAGTAATAACATATTCATCAATTCACTTATTGCTATGGTAAACAGATACAGCGCACCAGTAAAAAAGCCACAGCCTTTATGCAAGCCTATGCTTGGCCAGGAAATATCCGAAAGCTGGAAAATCTGCTGGAATGTGCTGTCTGTGAACCTAAAATCAGCCGTTAATTAAACTAAATGTTTTGTTCCCGCAAACGCAAACGCAAACGCAAACGCAGCACGATGATAACTATACTGAATACACTGGAACAGATTTAACTACTATTTTGACAGAAGGTTTCGATCTGGAGCAGCATGAACAGCAATTAATTGGGACTACTATGTAAAAAGCCAGACCCAATAGTTCTGAAGCTGCTCGGTATTAGCCGGGCGAAACTGGATTATCGACTTAAAAAGTATAGTTTTTCTTAGCCAGATATTAGACAGTATCGAATTATTTATTGAATAACTATAGAATGACAGTTTCACCTAAAATGAAACTGTCCTGAGCTTGATAGATATTATATTTAGCGCTTAGCAAAGAAGAAAACTTGAGGCCTGTGAATATTTTAAAATTTAAACCAAGCAGCTACATTATATCGCATTTAAAGTATTCTAAAATTTATAGGTTTAAGCTTTCCTTTCCACATCAAAAATTTTCAATCCTGTTAATAGAAATTATTTTTACTGCTTAGCTTTTATTAAAAAAATAAGCTGATTTTCTAAGTTATTATTTTATAGTGTACTAGCTCAAACCTGATCTGACAGTTACCCGATTTTTATTGTGCCTGTCAGGTTAAATTTGAGCTAAATTCTTCTCAGCCCAAATTTGTTTTCCATCAAGTAAAGTTTCAAATGGTGTACGACCACAGCAGATTTTTCCTTGATGAGTCCGTTCAGTATTATAGAATTTCAGCCAGTCGTCTAGATCCGTCTGCAACTCTTCTAGCGTGCTATAAAGCTTTTTCCTAAATGTAATTTGATAAAACTCCTGCAGTATTGTTTTATGGAAGCGTTCACAGATCCCATTCGTTTGTGGTGAAGCTGCTTTTGTCTTCGTGTGATCAAT
>NZ_JIBB01000067.1:0-5521 GCF_000620525.1 Acinetobacter sp. UNC436CL71CviS28 | reverse complement strand
CCACCTAGAAAAAATGCGAAACCATGGAAAGATACAAAGAGTAGCTCGCTAGAGCGAAATGAATTACTTCGAGCAATTAAACGTTTAGGCAGGACACTATGGAAAAAATGGTCAGGCTATCATCGGCGAAGTTTGGTTGAAACTAAGATGCATTGCATCAAATTATTAGGAGATAAACTCAGTGCAAGGAGTTTTGATAGCCAAGTGAATGAGATCCATGCACGTGTAGCAGTCCTCAACAGATTTACGGAATTAGGTCGACCACTTACCCAAGTTACGCCTTAAATTTGGTTCAATTAGGGGCGCTTTGCATTTCAAATCTTTGTGCAACAAAGCCAGATTAATTTGTTTATTGTAAGTATTAATAATTTTAAATAAATTCAGGAGATATCTTGAAAAGAATAATCTTAAGCTAAGACTTTAAATCTTTCATATATTTTTATCTACAGGAGAAGAACAAGAAAATGTATCAGTCCCTATTAGATTTATCCGGCAAAACGGCATTAATTACAGGCGGAGCCGCAGGCATAGGCCGGGCCTGTGCTTCATTATTAGCTGAAGCAGGAGCTAATGTGATGATAGCTGATCTGAATTTAGAGGCTGCTCAACAGACTGCTGAGTACATTAAAGAACAGACAGGAGGTGATATACGCAGTATCGCATGTAATATTCTCAAGGATAGTGAGCTAGTAGGAGCTGTTGAAAGTACATTAGAAGCATTTGGGCATATCCATATACTGGTCAATAATGCTGGCGGAGGCGGAGGCGGTCATGAAGCGCCTGATCGGATTAGTGTAGATGATTTTGTTCGTGACTTTCAGCTGAACGTATTCGCTGCCTGGCGTCTCTGTCAACTTGTAGTTCCGCATATGAATATAGCAGGCTACGGTTCAATAGTTAATATTACTTCTATGAGTTCTGTTAATAAGAGCCCTGCTATGAGCGGCTATGCTGCTTCTAAGGCTGCGTTAAATCATATGGGTGCTAATTTAGCACATGACTTTGGGCCTATAGTACGCATTAATGCTGTAGGACCAGGGGCTATTCGTACAGCTGCACTGGCAAAAGTTCTCACTCCTGAAATTGAAAAACGCATGCTGGCTCATACCCCATTGCAGCGTTTAGGTGAACCGGAAGATATTGCTAAAGCAGTCTTATTCTTTGCTGCTCCTATATCTTCATGGATCAGTGGTCAAACCTTATTTGTAAATGGCGGCGGAGTACAAACCCTTGATTAAATTATCTCATCCTTTAAAATTTCTAATCGCAGCCCTTACCTTTGGCTGTACAACTTTAGCTGTTAGCCAAACTAACACTACTGTAGCTTCTAAAAATTATCATATTTCCAGTACTAAACCTGGCACAATTTTATCCGCTCAGGCACAGCAGCCGGGAGCGGGCTATGCACATGCCGGACAACGGTTTCTGATTAATTATCGTAGTCGGGGAGTATATGGGGAGCCTATTGTTGCCTCAGGCTTTATTATTCTCCCTAAAGGCAAAGCACCAAGACAGGGCTGGCCAGTACTTGCCTGGGCACATGGTACTACAGGAGTTGCAGACACATGTGCACCTTCAGAAGATTATGCAGGCGGACCAGTCCATAGTTATCAACAAGTCGCTGATGCTGCCTTAGATACTTGGTTAGCACGCGGTTATGCGATAGTTGCACCTGATTATCAAGGTTTAGGCACTCCAGGCGGGCATCCTTATATGAATGCTACTAGCCAATTACATACAGTAGTTGATGCAGTGCGTGCACTACATGTTTTAATGCCAGGCCAGATTAACAAGCAATGGTTAGTAATGGGTCATAGTCAGGGAGGAGCAGCTGCATTAGCGGTAGCTGCATATGGACAAAAAGATGCACCTGAGCTTAATCTGAAGGCGGCACTGGCTCTTGCACCAGGCGGATATCAGTATGAGGGTATTGCTGAGTATGCCCAAACTCATCCTAAACCTGACACCAACGTTGCTGCTTTTTTTCCAATAGTTCTACTCGGCGCTCAAGCTGCTGACCCTGCTATAAATCCTGATAATCTGGTAAGTCCAGAAATGCAGCTTTTACTTGATCAAGGACGTAAACGCTGTCTGAGTGAAATGCAAACAGAGCTAAAGCAGTCGCCAGATCGTATATTTAAGCCAGAAGCCAATTTAAAACCATTGCTTGATTACCTTAAATTGCAGTCTATTGAGCGTATGACTCCTACTGTACCTCTCATGCTTGTACAAGGCACGAATGATCAGCTGGTAGATCCACGCGGAACCTATGCTTATTATCAGCAAGTTTGTAAAGCTCATAAACCAGTTGTATACCATTCTATTAATGGAGGTGACCACCGAGATGCAGTACGTCAAAGTCCAAATTTTTCAGCAGAGTTTTTAAAGACTCTCAATAATGGAAAAACACCAACTTCTTGTTCGGCAAAATAATAGTTAACTTAATAAAAAATTATTTCGAGAGAGATAGTTTGAAATAGTATAATTGTATTAGTGATGAGACACTGAAATTAAGATTATTTCAGTGTCTTTATAATAATTGGGAATTATAAATATATTCTAATAGAATATATTTTATTAAATTAAGAGGATTTAAATTCCCGAGCTTGAGTATGGAATCTCTAACCTATAAAAATAATTTTAAGTAATTTATGTAAATAAGCAACTTTATAAATATAATAAATATAAGGCCTTATTTTTAAGGAGTATAATTTTAAATTACATTTATATTATTTGATACATTCTTGGAATATATATTTAAAAGAAAGGTGTATGTTAATAGAACTAGATAGGAATCTAGCCACTCTATTAAGATTATGAGGAATTTTAAAATGTCAAATCAACAAAATCAGCAAAATGATCAACAACATCAACAGGGCCAACAGAATCAGCAAAGTGGTCAACAAGGTCAGCAGAGCAGTCAACAAGGCCAGCAGAATCAGCAAAATGATCAACAACGCCAGCAGGGTCAGCAGACCAATCAGAATGACCAGCAGAATCAGCAAACTGATCAGCAGCGTCAACAGAATGATCAAAATCAGAATGATCAGCATATGTAATAGTAAATATCGGCAAGCTGAACTCTTGCCTGTTAAAAAAGCCCTCTCTTAAAGTCTGGGCTTTTTTATTTTAATATAAAAAATTATTTAACTATAATTACTAAAACAATCTTAACTTAAACTTCTTAATGTTTTAGCCTGAAATAATTAAAACTTTAGTTTTATAAAAACAAATCTATTAACTAATGTTACGTTTTTACATCTTTTTTAAAAATACTAGTATTTAAAATAATTAAAAATTTTTATTGAAAAGATGATTATAATGAAAAAGAAGTTAATAGAGAGTAGCAGGAAATCTTATAAATTATGGTTTAACTCTATGTCTGATGAGGAAAGAGAAGAATTAAGTGCAATAGGTATACAATGCAGAGCCGATGCTCAATTTTTTAAACAGGAAATTTTAGATATTCATAGTCACTTAAATAATCTCAAGTTAAAAGAGAATAGACTATTATTCAATAAATTTATTAATAGATTTCTTGCACTTATTCCAAAAAATATCCATTCTTATATTGATAGGGAATCTTTAGAAGCAGACTCTGATTATCGGGCTTGGCTAATTAATCGGCAAATGTTTGTATTTAACTATCTTATTGCAAAAAGTAATTTCGATTTAAGTAAAGGTGAGAACTATAGTCATATTTTATGGTCTCCTGTGATTGATAGTGCTACTCCTCAACAATGTTATGACTTCAATAATAAAATTTTTAAAATTACTGATATAGAATTTCAAAGATCAGCTACAGAACACTGGAGTAAACCAAAAAAAGGCTGTAAATGTAGTTTGATATCTATAAATAATCGTCAAGCTGAAAAATATATAAGTTTATAGATTACAAGATAGGCTAATAAAATTTGCAGATGGTCCTGATATATTTTATCTTATAGACTCTAACTAAAAGTATATTATTATTTAGTACTCGTAAAATATAAAAATAGAGTAAGAATAAAATAATTATCTTTACGTAGGTATTGCATTATCCATATGGAGCACCTCATATCTCTAAACTCTCAACATTAGCAAGTAACTTTAAGTACTTCTGTACCAGAGGCATTCGAAGAAATGATTTCGTTATTATTTTAGTAAAATACCAGATTAGATACATAAATTTTAAGTCATCTTCGTGGTCTCTTTCAGAAAACGCGGTAGTTCAAACAGCGGGTGTTTTAATTAAGCCTGTTAAGGTTTATATAAGAAAATTTTATATGAGACTTCGAATATCTTTAGAAGAAGTAGTTCATTAAAACCATAGAGTCTTTAGCGAATCAAAGATAAAAAGCCACTCAATTACTCAATATTTGTTCATATATAGTAGTAAATATTTCTTATGATACATTTTTTGGATTATCATCAGGCTTCATTAAAAAGGTTAACTGTTGAAAGTAAAAATAGTTTTTTGTTAATTTGGTTCCATAGTTCTTCAAATAGTGTGCTATGACATTGCTGTTGTAGAGAGCTAATGAGTATTATTCTTTATGGTTTAACTTTGCATAAAGCTTGCAAGATCCTTAGCGTATTGATTTATGTTACGACTTTCCCAAAATCGGGAAGAATGATCATGATAGCCGTAGCTAGATGTAAGAAAACTATAGGTTGCCGGATAAGCCGTTTCACTTTTAAATGCATGATGACAAAATGGCCAACGATGTAACAGGCCAATAGGTGTGTCTTCATCTTAATCTTCATAAGAAAGATAAGTAGCATCACTGATGTTAATAGAGTTGTGGTTCATCATTTGTTCATACAGGAAAAAGATAATTTATATAAGGTCGGTTTTTAAAGTTTTCTATGTGGGTTTTTATATGTCTGGTTTGGAGGTGAACGTGAGTGATGTAAGATTGTTGTATGTAAGTAAGTTAAAAGACTGTGCCAATCCAATGAATGAATTATTCAACATTCTTACAGAAGCATTAGATTTTAATAACCCTAATCAAATTTATGGAGCCCTTTACTACGGTAATAATTATTTTGTTCAGTGTCTTGAAGGAAACAAAGAAAAAGTAGAACATTTATTTTATAATAAAATTTTAAGAGACATACGTCATGAACAATGTGAAATTATGTCTTTTGAGAATATAAATGAACGTTTATTTTCAAATTGGCATATGAAATATGCAATTTTCCATAAGGATATATTAAGATTTTTTTGTGAACATCACCTTGATGAGTTTAATCCATATTTACTTAATACTGGGCAGAGTAAAACTTGAAGTGCGACATAAACCACCTAATTAATTTAAAGGGTTTATGGAGTATATAAAATTGTCATACCATCATCTTAACTTTGAAGATCGTACTGCATTAATGCTTGAGTCAAGAAAAGAAGGCTTTTCAGCCAGAAAATTTGCTGAACTCATTAAAAGACATCCTAGTACGATCTATCGTGAGCTTAAAAGAAATAGCATCAATGACGTTTATCAAGCTCGATATGCTTCTGATAACACCTTCGCTAGACGTAGAC
>NZ_JIBB01000066.1:0-5809 GCF_000620525.1 Acinetobacter sp. UNC436CL71CviS28 | reverse complement strand
AGTAGCTCGCTAGAGCGAAATGAATTACTTCGAGCAATTAAACGTTTAGGCAGGACACTATGGAAAAAATGGTCAGGCTATCATCGGCGAAGTTTGGTTGAAACTAAGATGCATTGCATCAAATTATTAGGAGATAAACTCAGTGCAAGGAGTTTTGATAGCCAAGTGAATGAGATCCATGCACGTGTAGCAGTCCTCAACAGATTTACGGAATTAGGTCGACCACTTACCCAAGTTACGCCTTAAATTTGGTTCAATTAGGGGCGCTTTGCATTTCAAATCTTTGTGCAACAAAGCCAATTGTCAATTAAAATTGAGTCAAAAGAGAAGTAACAAAAACTAGTTAAATTAAAAATTGTATAAAAATCAATTTATTAAAAGTTATAAATAAATTATTTTAAATGATACCTAAAAATTTATATTGATTTAAATTTAGTATCGCTTTAATTTTAAATTATAGCCACTTGGGATAAGTGAGGAAATAATGAAAAATCATGCTGAAGATTTTGAACAAGCCATACAACAAGATATTACCATTGAGCCAAAGGACTGGATGCCAGAAGCGTACCGAACAACGCTCATTCGCCAGATTGGACAGCATGGCCATTCGGAAATTATAGGTATGCTGCCGGAAGGAAACTGGATTACCCGAGCACCCACCCTGAAACGTAAAGCAGTACTGCTGGCAAAAGTTCAGGACGAAGCAGGTCATGGGTTGTATTTATATAGTGCCGCCGAAACACTCGGTGCTGACCGGGACGATATGATGGACAAGCTTATTGCGGGACGCATGAAGTATTCATCTATTTTTAACTATCCAACTTTAAGCTGGGCAGATGTCGCCGCAATTGGCTGGCTGGTCGACGGCGCCGCGATCGTTAATCAGGTAGCCTTGTGCCGTACATCTTACGGGCCATATGCACGGGCAATGGTACGAATTTGCAAGGAAGAAAGTTTCCATCAGCGGCAGGGGTTTGAAGCCATGATGCAGCTTGCAAATGGTACACCTGAACAGAAACAGATGGCACAGGATGCGGTCAACCGTTACTGGTGGCCAGCACTGATGATGTTTGGCCCAAATGATGATAATTCCCCTAACAGTGCACAGAGTATGGCCTGGAAAATTAAACGCTTCAGTAACGACGAGCTGCGCCAGAAATTTGTCGATAACACTGTACCGCAAGTACTACAACTTGGCCTGACTGTACCTGATGAGAAACTGCATTTTAATGAAGAAACTGGCCACTACGAATTTGGCGAGATTAACTGGGATGAATTTTTTGCTGTGATTGCCGGGAAAGGCCCATGTAACCAGGAACGCATTGATGCCCGCCGTAAAGCATGGGAAGGCGGAAAATGGGTCCGTGAATCTGCTGCTGTATATGCCCAAAAACAGCAGGCACAGCAACAATCTAAAAAGGTTGCCTGAAATCTGGTTTTAGCTATTCAATAAAAACAGGAACAAAACGACATGGAACATAAAAATAACTGGTCATTATATGAAGTCTTCATACGAAGCAAGCAGGGTTTAAGCCACCGCCATGTAGGTAGTCTGCGTGCACCTGATGCTGAAATTGCCTTGCAAAATGCCCGTGATGTTTATACCCGCCGTAATGAAGGTATCAGCATTTGGGTGGTGAAGTCAGAACTGATTACTTCTTCGCAGCCAGATGAGAAACCGGAATTTTTCGATCCCTCTCTGGACAAGGTGTACCGCCATCCAACTTTTTACCATATACCAGATGGCATCGAGCATATGTAAGGAAGGTATTGTATGAATCATCCACTTTTAGCACAGTTTCTTTTACATATTGGCGATAGCCAGCTGATTTTATCGCACCGGCTCTCTGAATGGTGTGGTCATGCACCTGAGCTGGAAATTGATATTGCCCTAGCCAATATAGGCCTGGACCTGCTGGGTCAGGCACGGACGGCCTTAAGTCTGGCTGGTGAACTCGAAGGGTTAGGCCGTGATGAAGACAAACTGGCTTATTTTCGTACTGAGCGTGAATACCGTAACCTGCTGCTGTGTGAACAGCCAAATGGTGATTTTGCCCAGACGATTGTCCGCCAATGGCTGATGGATCATTATCATGTACTCCTTTTTACGGCTCTAGCGAAAAGCTCTCAAGCCGAGCTGGCAGCTTTCGCAGCAAAATCATTAAAAGAAGTGAAGTATCACCTGCGGTTTTCTACTGCCTGGATGGAACGCTTAAGTCTGGGAACAGATGAGGCACATGAAAAAACCCAGACAGGATTAAATCAGCTATGGCGCTTTAGCGATGAACTATTTGTTTTAAATGCTGATGAACAGTTACTGGTTGAACAACAGGTTCTCATGGACCTTGAACCATTAAAAGCTGAATGGCTTGAACAGACGACTGCTGAAATTGAACGTTTTAAGCTGACTCTTCCGGAAACCGGTGCTTACCGTAGTGGTGGCAGACAGGGTCTACATACTGAACATCTGGGTTATGTACTGGCTGAAATGCAGTATTTGCAGCGTTCATATCCAAATATGAACTGGTAAGCAGGGAACACAGGAGTAACGGGTATGGAGCTAATTAAACACTGTCTGGATGAATGCTGGGAAACTCTGAAACAGGTGGCTGATCCTGAAATTCCGGTTCTTTCAGTCGTTGACCTAGGTATGATCCGTGGAGTGGAACTAAATGAAGAAGATCAAATTATCGTTCGTTTAACTCCAACCTATAGCGGCTGTCCGGCTACAGATCTGCTTAAGGCAGAAATTACCCAGGCATTTACTGTTCAGGGTTTGGTTCCGGTACAGGTAGTAGTGGATCTGTCCGAAGTCTGGACTACTGACTGGATGAGTGAAAGCGGTAAACAGAAATTACAGCAATATGGTATTGCTCCGCCACAGGGTGAAGCACATAGCTGTGGTACCCATGTTGCTCTGTCCGATGGAATTGAGTGCCCACGCTGTCATAGCCAGCATACTAAACTGTTAAGTGAATTCAGTTCTACTGCCTGTAAAGCACTGTACCGATGCCAGCAATGCCTGGAACCTTTTGACTATTTTAAATGTATTTAAATAACCGAATGGTCAAAATAAAGAAGGATTTTTATATGAACCAATTTATTCCGCTAAAAATTAAATCAGTCAGCCCACAAACTGAACAGGCGATCTGTATTGCTTTTGAAATTGCACCTGAACAGCAACAGCAATTTCAATATCAGCCAGGTCAGCATCTGACTATCCGGCATATGAGTGAAACCGGTGAAATCCGTCGCTGCTATTCAATCTGTAGCGATACTCAGGAAGACATGAGTATCGCAATCAAAAAGATTGAACAGGGGCAATTTTCAAACTGGGCCAATAACCGCTTAAAAGCCGGTGATGTGCTGGAGGTCATGCCACCCCAAGGTGTTTTTTTTCAGAAGGCTGCAAAAACTGGCGGAAAAAATTATCTGGCATTCGCAGCAGGTAGCGGTATTACACCTATTCTTTCTATTGTTAAATCAGTCTTGTACCAGCAGGAAAATGCAAATCTTACTTTAATTTATGGTAACCGTTCATGGAAACAAACCATGTTTTCAGAACAGATTATGGACTTAAAAGATCGCTTTAAAGAACGTTTTCAGCTTATCAATATCTTTTCACGGGAAATGAACGACAGCCAGCTGCTTAATGGTCATATCGATACTGAAAAACTGCAACAGCTTTATAGTGCCGGTTTGATTAATCAGGACATTGACCACTGTTTTGCCTGTGGACCGCAGGCCATGATGGATGCCGTCGAGCAGACATTACCGCAGTTCGGTATTGAGCACAGTAAAATTCATACCGAGCGTTTTAATACCGGCACCACAAAAGTAACAACGAGAGAAATTGAAGGCCGTAATGAAGAAAAAGTTCAGATTATTCTGGATGGACGTGAGCTGGTGGTAGAGGTTTCCAGACAGGATGACAGTATTCTGGATGCTGCACTGCGCGCCGGAGCCGATTTACCCTATGCTTGCAAGGGCGGAGTCTGTGCCACCTGTAAGTGCAAGATAATAGCAGGTAAGGTTGATATGGCTGTTAATTATAGTCTGGAAGAGGATGAAATCGCTCAAGGTTATGTCCTGAGCTGTCAGGCACGACCGGTAACAGCCAATGTACGCTTAAGTTTCGATGAATAATTAATCTATTTTAAAATAAAAATCAGGTTCAAAGGGAAATACTGAATGGACTACCAGACAATTCTTGTTGAAGAAAAAAATACTGTGGGCTATTTAAAGTTTAATCGTCCAGAGCAGCTCAACAGTTTTAATGAAGTTATGCATAAGGAAGTTGCTCAGGTCCTCAACAAATGGGCTGTGCAGCCCGATATTCGTGCTGTAGTTATTTCAGCACAAGGTCGAGGTTTTTGTGCCGGGCAGGACCTGAATGACCGGGTAGTCGATCCTGATTCAGCAGTACCAGACCTGGGCCTTTCAATTGAAAAATACTATAACCCGCTCATTAAACTGATTACCGAGATGCCAAAACCGGTTATTTGTGCGGTTAATGGTGTTGCGGCTGGAGCAGGGGCCAATATTGCATTGGCTTGTGATCTGGTTCTGGCAGCGAAGTCAGCCTCATTTATCCAGGTTTTCTGCCGTTTGGGGCTGGTTCCAGACTCTGGAGGCACCTGGTTCTTGCCGCGGCTGGTTGGTCGGGCACAAGCCATGGGACTGGCATTACTGGGAGATAAGATCCTGGCTGAGCAGGCATTACAGCTCGGTATGATCTGGCGGGTAGTTGAAGATGAGCAGTTACAGGTTGAAGCTGAGAAAATGGCTGAACATCTGGCCAAGCAACCAACTTATGGATTGGCATTAATTAAAAAAGCAATCCATGCTGCTGCGCATAATACTCTGGATGAGCAGTTACTTCTTGAACGTGACTTACAGCGTCTGGCAGGCCGTTCAGAGGATTACCGTGAAGGTGTACAGGCCTTTATGCAAAAACGTACACCTGAATACAAAGGCTGCTAGAACAGGCAGGGCTACACAATTCTTAAAGAATATGGATGAAAAGAGCATCGTCTTTTCAGAATCATACAGGCAGGATGACTGTACATGGAGTATAGAATATGAATAACAATACGATGGAATATATTGAAACGGTTTCAACCGATGAGCTGCGCAAGGTACAACTGGAACGCATAAAGAAAACTTTGGTGCATGCCTATCAGAATAGTCCGGTTTACCGGAAAAAATTTGATGATGCAGGCGTGCATCCCGAGGACTTTCAGCATCTGGAAGATCTGGCAAAATTTCCTTTTACCACTAAACAGGATCTGCGTGATCATTATCCGTTCGGCATGTTTGCCGTGCCTCAGGAAAAAATTGTAAGGGTACATGCATCCTCAGGTACAACCGGACAGCCAACGGTAGTAGGTTATACGCAAAATGATATTCATACCTGGGCTGATCTGGTTGCCCGCTCGCTAAGAGCTGCTGGCTTAAGTAATCAGGCTCTGTACACGACAAAAATAGATAACTCATTGAAATAATGTCATAATAATTGTTTTCTAACGACGAATACTATGACACATCTCAATGAGTTATATCTTATCTTAAACAAATATCTAAAATGGAACAAGTCACATTTAAAGTGCTTTGCGCTCATCATGCTTGTGATTATTTTAAAGCAAACATGTAATCTTTCTTCTGCATCTAAAGCCTTGCCCATCAAGTGCTTACCACAATCATTTTATCGACGTATGCAGCGCTTCTTTGCAGGTCAGTATTTTGATTATCGTCAAATTTCTCAGTTGATTTTCAATATGTTTTCATTCGACCAAGTGCAACTGACTTT
>NZ_JIBB01000065.1:0-5921 GCF_000620525.1 Acinetobacter sp. UNC436CL71CviS28 | reverse complement strand
TTGTCTTCTACAAAGCGTGGTGTAATCTGGAGCCATCCAATTTAATCCGCAAAGTTTAATCAGACTTTGCACAAAGCCAGTGACCATACGTAAAGGCAGACGGAATAAAGATTTAATCATTAAGCAGCATTGGATGGCTGCGTCGGAGTAGGTTTGATTTCGCCCTTGTTTGCCTTTTGATGGAGCATACCATTGCGTAGCAGGATCAAACCAAATGGCAATATTTCCGCGACTCATGAGTGCTCGGTTATATGCGGGCCAATTGGTTGTGCGGTAGATTTTGTGTGCAGGCTTCTTCATTTGAAAATTATATCGCTGAAAAAGCCTTTACAGATAGGTTTGTGCAACAAAGCCTATATAAACTGCGCTTATATATAAAATCGCTGAGGTTTCATACCAACTGGAATGAAGCCTGTGTGATAACAGGCTTTTATAGAGCTAGACCTTAATTTCTTGATACTTGCTTATCCATGGTTGAGCCTGTTCTAACTGAGCAGCCAATTGGAAGAGGAGGTCTTCACGGGCAAACGGTGCAATAAATTGCGAACCTAGTGGGAGATTTTCCTTGTTCCAATATAGTGGAACTGACATTGCTGGAAGTCCAGTAATATTTGCCAGCTGGGTAAAGGGTACCCATTTCAGATTTTCACGAATAATTTGTTCGACCAGTTTTCCGCGTACAAGATAATGTGCTTTACCTAATTTAATTAACATTTTCAGGATCGGTTTTTGCCAGCTTGGTGTGGTAACCTCTCCATTTCTAGGGGCTACTGAAGCAGTAGCTGGTATTAAATAAAGATCATACTGATCAAAAAAATAATTCATTTGTCTGACATAATCGCCCCAGTTATTGAGATTATGAATATACTCATTAGCACTAGTTTGTGCTCCAAAAGCAGCCAAGGCTAGAGAATCCAGTTCAAAATCCTGATCTTTAGCATGAGTCTGCTGCTTGATCTGTGCCAACATATAAGAGAACTGGCTAAACCATGTCGTAATAAAATCTTTGGCTAAGGCCATACCATCGATTGCGGGCTGGTCTTCTATAACAATATGCCCTAAAGACTCTAAAATTTTAGCAGTATGCTGAATTGCATTAACAGCATCTTTAGAAACTGGTGTACCAATAGGTGAAACAGTAGAAAAAGCTATTTTTAATTGCTTGGGTGGCTGCTGAATAACTTCACTATAAGGCTGTAAAGGAGCCTCAATTTTAAAGAGCGAGCTAGATTCAAATCCTTGTGTTGCATCAAGCATAGCTGCACTATCTCGTACTGTTCGTGTCAGAACATGCTGCATAGCTGCGCCGTGCATGGCCTCACTCATACCAGGGCCCCATGGCGTACGACCACGACTAGGTTTAAGTCCGAACAAACCACAATAGGATGCAGGAATCCGGATAGAACCTCCACCATCTCCTGCACCTGCTACCGGTACAATACCTGCTGCTACAGCTGAGGCAGAACCACCAGAAGAACCGCCACTGTTGTGTTTTAAATGCCATGGGTTAGCACAGCTCCCCCATGCATCTGGTTCAGTAATTCCTTTGATACCAAATTCAGGTGTATTGGTGCGGCCTAATGTAATAATACCTGTATTCTCCCAGCGATTTACAATCTCCGCATTAAACTCGGGAATGTAGGGGAGCTTTTTTAATGCCTGACAGCCATAACTGGTCGGTATGCCTTTGTATTCTTGAAACAGGTCTTTTACTAAAAAAGGTACACCGGCAAATGGACCATTTAAATCCAGTTTTGTCCGCTTTTGAGCATACTCATACATAGGAATAATAATTGCATTGAGCTCAGGGTTTGCAATTTCTACGCGTTGTATAGCAAGTTCTAAAAGTTCGGAAGCCTGTACCTGTTTATTCTTAACAAGATGAGCTAGTCCCAAGCCATCATATTGCATATATTCTTGAATTTTCATTATTTAAATATTTCCTATGTATTTTTATATCTTTGATCTTTTATTTCTGGGATGTACACGTATATTATGATACGGAGCAATTTAGCTTAGCTGATTTTTATAATATTACCTAATTGTAAAACCCCTCTGCAATAAATCAAGAGTGAAGATAAATATTGTTTTATAACGTTATTCAAACAAGTTTTTTTACAAATTTATGCTAACTTAAATTTTATGGGGACAAGGTTAAAAAATTCATGAAAAAACTATATCTTACAGCTCTTATTACACTTTGTTCAGGTTGGGTATGGGCAGAACAGCAACCAGTATCAACATCTTCTGCGCAAACTGAAGCCCAGTCAGAAAAATTATCTGCTAATACGATCCGTATTTTTACTCGTCCTGAAATTATGGGTCTATGGGGCATGGAAATTCCTAACAATAAAAAATGTGTAGAATATTATAATTTTCGAAATGACAATGAAGTAATGATTAAAAGTGGTCAAGAGTGGTCGTATGCACTTTATGATTATCAACCTTCAGATGACTTAAAAGACAAGTTGCCTGCGTTAATCATGCAGGTAAGATACGATAATAATCAGACGGATTGCTCTGGTCGACGAGAAGACCAGACGGGTGAGATTTCTCAGTACTTTGTCCAATGGAAAAATACTCATACGATCAATTTTTGTGCTACAGAAAAAGGGCAGGAGTGTTTTGCTACATTAAAGCGAATTTTGCCTTAAACTTCTTTGTACTATTTAACTTTAGTTTTCATAAACCATAAAAAATCAGGTAATAAAAAGCCTCTTGAATCAAAAGGCTTTTTTATCATGATACATCACTAGCTGGCTTTGGTGGCCTCTTGCTGACCTTCAAGCTGTTTAAGTAAATGCTTTTCCAGATAGTGAATATCCATAGCTTGGCTACAGAAATTCTTATCTTGTAAAATAAGATCTTTATGCAATGGAATATTGGTTTTAATTCCAGAAAGAATCATTTCATCTAGTGCCTGTTTCATCCGGGCAATTGCAGTTTCACGATCTTTACCGTGTGAAATCAGCTTGGCAATCATAGAGTCATAATAAGGTGGAATACTGTAGCCTGGATATATGTGTGAATCTAAGCGGATACCTGCGCCACCTGGAGCATAAAATTGCTCGATTTTACCTGGTGACGGCATAAAGGTTGAAGGATCTTCTGCATTGATTCGACATTCGATTGCATGGCCGCGTACTTTAATATCTTCCTGTTGAAGATCAAGCCCGATACCTGCTGCAATACGCAACTGCTGTTCAATAATATCTACACCCGTTACCATTTCAGTCACCGGATGTTCAACCTGAACTCGCGTATTCATTTCAATAAAGAAGAACTCACCATCTTCAAATAAAAACTCGAATGTTCCTGCGCCACGGTATTGCATTAATTTGCAAGCATTCACACATGCTTCAAGAATATCTGCACGTGCCTGTTCTGGCAGAAATGGTGCAGGTGCTTCTTCTAGAACTTTCTGATGACGGCGCTGTAAAGAGCAGTCACGGTCATAAAGATGAATGGCATGACCATTGCCATCACCCAAAATCTGAACTTCTACATGACGAGGTTTTTGCAGAAAACGCTCCATATAAACCGTGTCATCACCAAACCACATTTCAGCATCACGCTGGGCAGCTTGGACAGATTCAAGCAGAGTGTCTACACGCTCGACAATACGCATACCACGGCCACCACCGCCTGAGGCAGCTTTAACAATCAGCGGAAAACCGATTTCTTTTGCTTCAGCAAGAGCATTATTGGTCGTTACAGCATGAGCTGAACCAGGTACGGTCGGTACACCAGATTTTTTCATCGCCATGATTGCTGAAACTTTATTACCCATCAGGCGAATATGTTCAGGACGTGGACCAATAAAAATGAATCCTGAACTTTCTACGATTTCTGCAAATTCAGCATTTTCAGATAAAAAACCATAACCCGGATGAATTGCATCTGCACCGGTAATCTCTGCTGCTGTAATAATAGCCGGAATATTTAGATAGCTTTCACTGCTGGTACCAGGCCCTATACATACTGCTTCATCACAAAAGCGTAGATGCATCAGATCCTTGTCGGCATCGGAATAAATACCAACGGTTTTAATTCCTAAAGTTTTACAAGCCCGGGTGATGCGCAAGGCAATCTCACCTCGGTTTGCAATTAAAACTTTCTGCAACATATGAATCCCCGGGTATTAAGCGCGATAGCGGAATAATGGTTGACCAAACTGGATGACTTCACCATTTTTGACCAGAATTTCTTCAATTACACCGCTTTGAGTGGCTTCAATCGGATTCATGATTTTCATTGCTTCAATAATACCTAACGTATCACCGGCAGAAACAGTCTGGCCAATTTTAACAAATGGCGCTTCACCTGGGCTTGGTGCTGCATAGAACACGCCGACCATTGGAGACGTTTCTACTGCACCACGTGGTGCTTTAGCTGCAGGGGCTGATGCAGCTGGAGTTGGCATCGCAGGAGTAGCCGCCGCTGCAACGACCGGCATACGGCGTGTCAGGGCGATAGACTGATCGCCTTCTTTGACTTCAATCGCCTGCAGGTCGGATTCAATCATCAAGTCGATGAGTTTCTTGATTTTGCGGATATCCATGGATGAGTCTTCCTAATTATGATTGGTGAGAAGAGGGTTTAATTTTTTCGATCGCATAGTCCAGAGCAAAATGATAGCCTTTTGCTCCTAAACCACAGATCACACCGACTGCTTTGTCGGATAAATAAGAATGATGACGAAAAGTTTCGCGGGCATGCACATTAGAAAGATGGACTTCAATATAAGGAAGCGCAACGCCAAGCAAGGCATCGCGTAAAGCTACTGAAGTGTGCGTCAGTGCAGCAGGGTTGATAATAATAAACTGTGTACCATCATCTTGAGCCTGATGAATCCGGTCAACAATTGCACCTTCCCAATTGCTTTGAAAAGTATTCAGAGAAAATCCTGCTTTTTGAGCATGTAAAGTCAGACTTTGATTGATATCCTGAAGGCTAAGACGACCATATACTTCCGGTTCACGTTTACCTAGCAAATTTAAATTCGGTCCATGAATAACCAAAATGGTTGAACTCATCCAGCCTGCTCCAATATCAAAAATATATGCATTCTTTGCAAGATGTCAGCAAAGTTTGCGTATTATGGCATATTATTCTGCAAATTCTTTATAATTTGTATTAATTGAAACAGAAGATCAATGCCAAAATTGAGCTATATATTGAAAACTTTGCAGGGAATTGGCAATGTTAAAAAATGACAAATTTATAATTTTTTTAAATTTTAAAAGATATCATGAACTGGCTAGATGTATTAAAATTTCTAGTAATGGGTTAAAAGTTTACTTATTGCTCTTCTAAAATATTTTTATTTACGAATTTTATCATTAAGTTTTCTGTAAATATTTTTTTATAGATTTAAAAATTATTACATAAATTTTTAAATCTAATTAAATGTTTGATTTATGCAGAAATTCGAGGATTCTATTTTTTGATTTAATATCTTAACTGAATGAGAAATAAAAAATTTATTTTTAATGATATATAATTAAAATATTGAAATTAAATAAATATTTTAAAAAAAATGAGGATCTTAACGAGAGTCCTATTAAAGAAGGGGCGAATTCAAACATGAGGTGCGACAGTTTGAAAAGTCTTATGATAATCAACAAGCTGAGCAAATTTCTCTAATGGTGTAAGCCAATCTAACGCTTTTCTAGGACGAGTATTCAGTGACATGGCAACTTGATTTAAATAATGCTGATCTGCCTGATTTAAATCAATCCCTTTAGGTAAATATTGCCTAATTAAACCATTCATATTTTCGCATGTGCCTTTTTGCCAGGGTGAATGTGGGTCACAGAAATATACATCTATGCCTAAATCTTCTTCAAGTATTTTATGTTCTGCCATCTCGCGTCCACGGTCATAGGTCAACGTTTTACGCAGTTCTGCAGGTAAATATT
>NZ_JIBB01000064.1:0-6580 GCF_000620525.1 Acinetobacter sp. UNC436CL71CviS28 | reverse complement strand
AAACCATGGAAAGATACAAAGAGTAGCTCGCTAGAGCGAAATGAATTACTTCGAGCAATTAAACGTTTAGGCAGGACACTATGGAAAAAATGGTCAGGCTATCATCGGCGAAGTTTGGTTGAAACTAAGATGCATTGCATCAAATTATTAGGAGATAAACTCAGTGCAAGGAGTTTTGATAGCCAAGTGAATGAGATCCATGCACGTGTAGCAGTCCTCAACAGATTTACGGAATTAGGTCGACCACTTACCCAAGTTACGCCTTAAATTTGGTTCAATTAGGGGCGCTTTGCATTTCAAATCTTTGTGCAACAAAGCCGTTTATATATAAAATTATAAATTAAGACTCTAATATTTTTTCAGAATGATTTGTCGAATTCTATACAAAGATTAATATTCGCTTGACCTTGACGCGCTTGTAATCATAAAAACAGTCTACCCCTCCAAGATCTGCCAGTAATAGCCTTCCAGTGCATTGTCTGATGCTATACCTCATCCCCATATAAGTACTATCTAATGCCTGATCCCGACTTTGCTTGCTGCCTGGGTGTGAAGTTATCCCAAATAAGTCGCTTTAGTTCTTACACTTTACTTCAATCTGATACTCATCTTGAGTAACTTTAATTTTAATCTTTTTATATCTTCTTTTATTAGGGTCTATAGCAGAGCCTGCTACCTCTTCAAAAAAGGCTCTATCATTCATTAATTCCCCATAAGCCTTATAACCAATCAATATTTTTTCTGGCGACTGATTTTCTTCCTTAATTCTAGCAAGCATATTGTCTAGATTTTTAACATTGATATTTGGCATAATTGAGCTACTCAAAAAGTTAAGACTCAATTTTCTTCTATTTTTATGACTAAAAGATGAATTTACTCTTTATTAGATTCAAATATATATTGAAAGTTCATTGTTTTAACTAGAATTAATTAAAAATTTTATGGTTTTTAATATATCTTGATTTAACTTTATGCAGCCTAATGTCTGGATTGAAAAAACTAAAAGTGACTTTATTTGCTCAATGGATATTAAACTATTTTTAACTAAGAAACAGGTCCCAGGTCTCTTGTATTAAAAAATGAATAATAAGCTAGAAATTTAGATGTCTTTTTTAGCATTATTATATTAATATTTTAATATATTATAGACAATTAAAAAGCTCATCTTTCAATGAGCTTTTTAAATTGTATTCACATATGAGTTTTATTAGTTACTTTAACTATGAAAATCCCTTAATATAAACTGTTTAATAGTTTCATCAAAATTAGCTTGTGAAAAGTTTAGCTTATTATGTTTTAAATTTTTATAGCAATAGCTAACTGCCATACTCATACCAAATAAAGTCAACAATTTCATTGCTCACCTCAAATTATTTAACTGACTGAATATAAAACTATCATCTTAATATGTAGCCTTCCAACCCATTTTCTCTTACTTTCTGTACCTCATGTAAAAGGATGTATATAAAAAAAGCTTGTCAAATGACAAGCTTTTTTGCATATTCATAGAGTAAACTTAATAAATCTTCATCCCTGTAGTAGACTCTTTTTTAATCAAAAAACATACTACCCACAAGATGTAACTATATTGTAGTTATGATTTAAACTCTTTAACCACATGAAGCATCTTTAATCTGGTTAGTTACAGGATCTATAATTACTGTAATGCGCTCAATACGATAGTCCATCGTAGCTGGCTGATTAGGAGTGAGAGTGCGAACAATTTTAGAACCAGTTTTCTGTTTAATTTGCTCATCACTTAAACCAGTATGTCCAACCAGTTTTTTAGCTTCTGCCGGAAGACACTGAGCCTGACCCATATTAGTATTATTGGATACTCCATTTTCTGGAGAGTTTGCACAAGCAGTTAATCCTGTAGCTACCAGCGTTAAAGCTAAATAAGTAATTTTTTTCATCATCTTTACTACCCTTCTTCAAAAAAACAACCCTAACAAAAAAGTATTCTTATAATCAATAAATATATATAGTTCGTTTGTAGAATTAACTAGTCATTCGAACTACTACCATCAGAGCTTGAAGATGTATCGTTATTAGTATTACCCCAAGAGCCAGTAGCTCCACCTCCACTAAATGAACCATTATTCCCTGTATATTCTGTATGCTTTGATGAGGAATCCTGCTCTAGGGTGCTTATATAATGATAACTACAAGTAATTTCATGAAATGAGTTTTTAATTGGTTCGCAGTAGCGTAAACTTTTAATTTTTCGATGCCTAAATTTTTTATAGCCTATAAAAATTAAGAGTAATATAATTGAACCAGAGATTACATAAAGCATAATAATTACTCTGTTGTTAACGTATAACTTACTTTTAAAGCTTAGAGGTTAATATATTAAATATTTTGTTATTCGTATTAGGTTGAATTATTATCTGACGCAGAATTATTATCTTTTGGATATCTATTATTATAGGATTCATTTTTGCTCTTCTTTCTAAAAAGCTCTATATTTATTAAAACATACAGAACACATAATAAAATTAGACCCAAAATCATGAAAAATAAATTCATCTAACAAGAGCCTACATATAAATTAAGTAGTCTATTTTTTAAATAAACTCTAATATTTAATAAATGAGCTACTATTAACTAAAATAGATATTTTGATAATTTACTTAACTTCATAAATAAATTTTTATGAATCCTGCTCTAATGTATGAGGAGACTCAGGTTGGTTTTTATCACTTTCTTCTTTCTTGTTCGCACAAGCAGTTAGACTAAGAGTTACAGCTAAAATAACACCAGTTATAGTTAAATTTTTCATATTTTTCCTAACTTTTCATTACCTAGTTCGTTATTATAGAAGATATAAATTACTAATTCTTTCTACTTATATAGTACAAATGTTATAAATACGTATAAAAATTTGTCTTTGAAAATATATAAAATTTATCTTTTCTCCTGTAAACTACATATATATTTAAGTAAAAAATGATTCATTTTAATTATCTATTTATATAATTTTTTTACTCTTGTGATAGAATTTACAAAAACAAATTACTACCTGGATACTCATATCGTAGTGTATATTTAATAGAATTAATAGCTGGCTAACTTTCTGGCATGCCAAATACTTACCAAAGAAAAATTTTTAAACTTAATTTAAGAAAATTAATTCTAATTTTAACTGCTTTAGCAGTCTCATTTTTATTTGTTATCTCCTTAGTAGCAAGTTATATCCTTTTTAAGAAAGAATTAGTCAAGAAATCACTTTTCTCAACTATGAATATGCTTCTAAAATTGCTTCGAATACTGACAGGAAACTTCAAGTTACTTTAAACGAACTGAAATACAGCGCAGATATAATAGGTCAGGGCTTTGATCAGCGTACATTTAAAGAACATGAAGTTGAGCGACTTAAAAATCTTTCTCATCACTTTGACACTTTAATTATAGGTAATAGCCAAGGATCGGTTACTGAATACACATTAAAGCAGCTTAATCTTGATCAAAGACAAGTGTCTACCTCACTGGGAGTTCAGGGATCTTTACGAAGTAAGCATGCTTATATCTCACCGCCCTATTATTCAGTCAGAAATAATTTGGTAATCTTTATCTCACAGCCAATCTTTGATAATAAACATATCTATAAGGGGTATGTAGGCACTTTAATTCATTTAAAAGAAACTAACATGATTAATGAATTACTGCCACTGGAATATAACTATAAAAATAACAATATCTATATCATTGATAGAAATGGAAAAATTGTATTTGATCCGAATAGGAAAAAAATCGGGGGTCTCGTAGCCCAGAATAGTAGTATGGCCTCTATAGAGTATAGAAAAAGTGGAAAAACTGAATTAATCAATGATATAGGAACAAAATATATAGCTGGTTTCGCCTACATACCTACAACCGGATGGATTGTTGTTTCACAAGAACCATTGGCCGATTTAATTGATGAAACCAAATCAATTATTTTTAGATTAAGTGGTGTAATCTTTATATTTTATCTATTAATTTTCTATATTGTCTGGAGAGCATCTGCTTTTATAGCCTCACCTCTCCATGAGCTTGCCAAGATGGCGAGTGCTTTGAATCAACCTGAGACTAAAACAAAAATTAAGAAAATTAAGAAAATTAAGCCATGGTATTACGAAGTACAAAAATTCAAATTTTTATTACTTTCTAGTATTGAAAAATTTAGCAGTAAAATTGATGAAATGAACTTTCATATTAATTCTGACGCCCTTACTCAACTCTTTAACCGTAGAGGTATGGAAATTTTTGTTAAAGAAATGATAGATTCTGATATACATTTTTCTATATTACTTATAGATATAGACCGTTTCAAACGCGTTAATGATACTTATGGCCATGATATAGGAGATGAGGTATTAAAAATTCTAGCGAAACTTATACAGGAAAATTTTCGTAAAGAAGATCTGTGCTGTCGTTACGGAGGTGAAGAGTTTATTGTGGTTATTCCAAATAATAATAAGCAGGAAATTTATGAAAGTGCAGAGAGATTTCGACGTATTGTAGAAGCATTTGAAATTAATAATGTAGGTAGAATTACCATTTCTATAGGTATCGCATCTTGGCCAGACAGTGCAGAAGAATTTGCACAAGTTTTAAAGATTGCTGATAATAATCTTTACTATGTAAAGAACAATGGCCGTAATCAGATTAAATATAGCTAATTATAATAAAACGACAGAAATAATCTGTATAATAAGTATTTAATTATTTCATTTAATAAAATTATATAATATTTAAATGTAAAGTAAAATGCTGACCTTATATCAATATAAGAGACTAATGTTTTGTTTTTATCTAAATATATTGTACCATCCCCTTAAAACTATAAAATAAAAATTATTATATAAAATTAAAAATATCATAGGGTTATCACATTTTTCATACAAAAAAACAAGTTATTTAAAACCTGATTAAAAAATTAACTCTTTGTTTTTTATAAATTTAATTTTTAAAAACCGATTTTTGGATTTTATGCAACTTGTTGAAATAACTATTTTTTTATTAAAAATTCTATAAAATAAACCGAGGAACTAAAATCATTACCTTGAGCAAATATATATGAATCTGGTGAGGCTGCTATACGTAAGTAAGCTTAAAAAAAATAAAAATGCCGTTAAAGATTTAATGGATATACTTACAGAAGCTATAACATATAATAGTCCCCATGAGATTTATGGAGCATTATATTTTGGAAATGGATACTTCGTACAATGTCTTGAAGGCGAAAGAGATAAGCTTGAGCATCTTTTTTATAAAAAAATCATTAGAGATCCTCGACATGAGCAATGTGAAGTTATTTACTTTGAACCGATCAAAAGTCGCCTATTTGCAAATTGGCATATGAAATATGCAGCTTTTAACAAGGAAGTCATGCACTTTTTTAAAGATCATCATCTAGAAGCTTTTAATCCTTATTTATTAACGAACCATACTATCTCTCCTTTTATTAATTTACTGGCTAAACAAAAAGACGGTATTAGTACTCTAAGGTTAAAATAGTAACCTCAAAAAATTAATTTTTATAAATTCATTTAGTTTAATAATCAGTTGATCTAAAATAAATTTTTATGTTAATGTTTGTTAATTTAACAGGGAATAATGATGCTATATAATTAAATATAAAAACTCATTATTTAAGTTTTTAAAAAAATATTTTCCAGTTGAGAGCCAAGGTATTTTACAAATTGTGTTTTATTTTCAATCCTCGGCATCTCTACACTCCAAAAGGTATAGAACTTAAGATTAATTTCTAATGTTATACTAATAGCTCCAATTTCTAAATCATAGTCTATCGCTTCTAGGTTTGAAAAAACTTCTATGACTTTAGCCAAGAATAAAATCTTATTTCGTTCTTTCGACTTTACAGGTTTATATGCCTTTAAAGTCTGGCTATAAAGGTAATCATATAAGTCTGGACAGAAATTTTCATGATGCTTTATCAAAAACTTTAGAACCTAATATCATTAGAAGAATTTATTTATAACATTATCTTATTCAAAATCTGGTAAGCATATTGTAAGTTTTAATATTATTTTTATCGACATAAATATATTTAATATAATCTTCTAGTTATAAATATTTTATAGCTTATTTTTTAATACAAGTTGTTAGACTATATAGCTTCTAAAGCTATATAGTCTATTTGCTGTTAGCAGTTTTGCTTTAAGCTATAGTAGCTATCTGGCTGTTTAGCTAGAAGATCTATAAAATTAGGTATAGTTCCAGGGCGAATTCAAACATGAGGTGCGACAGTTTGAAAAGTCTTATGATAATCAACAAGCTGAGCAAATTTCTCTAATGGTGTAAGCCAATCTAACGCTTTTCTAGGACGAGTATTCAGTGACATGGCAACTTGATTTAAATAATGCTGATCTGCCTGATTTAAATCAATCCCTTTAGGTAAATATTGCCTAATTAAACCATTCATATTTTCGCATGTGCCTTTTTGCCAGGGTGAATGTGGGTCACAGAAATATACATCTATGCCTAAATCTTCTTCAAGTATTTTATGTTCTGCCATCTCGCGTCCACGGTCATAGGTCAACGTTTTACGCAGTTCTGCAGGTAAATATTT
>NZ_JIBB01000063.1:0-6665 GCF_000620525.1 Acinetobacter sp. UNC436CL71CviS28 | reverse complement strand
CAGAACATAAAATACTTGAAGAAGATTTAGGCATAGATGTATATTTCTGTGACCCACATTCACCCTGGCAAAAAGGCACATGCGAAAATATGAATGGTTTAATTAGGCAATATTTACCTAAAGGGATTGATTTAAATCAGGCAGATCAGCATTATTTAAATCAAGTTGCCATGTCACTGAATACTCGTCCTAGAAAAGCGTTAGATTGGCTTACACCATTAGAGAAATTTGCTCAGCTTGTTGATTATCATAAGACTTTTCAAACTGTCGCACCTCATGTTTGAATTCGCCCATGGTTACATCAGCAATGGCCTATAGCAGGCGTTGACCTCGTATTTATATTTATTGCTATAGGATATATTTCTGCTTGTTATTATTTTAGAAAAATACAAATGAGTAAGGTGAATAAATGAGTTTGGTTGCAATATTATGGGCAGTTGTTGCAATGATGCAGCTTTGTATGACCAGTCAAATTGGAATGAAAAAACTTAATAATAACTTCCTGGCTTTTAATCATGCTCGTTCTTCTTTAAAAATATTATCGTTTATTTTTATGGGCGTTTCTTTATATCTGAACTGTCTGGATAATGGTGTTTCTGTAGGAATTATCAGCTGGTTTTTCTTGATTATAACTTCAGCATTTTTTTTACAGATTTTATTTTTCTATCATTTTAAAAAATGGTTTTTTTTAATCTGGATCTTTTTATTTCTTCTGGTAGTTTATTATCTGTTAACTCATATATTTAATAATATTATAGTTTAAATCTCACTGAGAGTTTAGTAGTAACCTACTAATTAAGGAGAGCAAACTTTTAAAAAGACATTGTTAAGTAAGTGCATTATAATTACTTAAAATATTTTAGGTGTGATTTTGAATTTTAATGCTTTTAAGTCCATCATTCACCTTATTTAGCAAATGAATCAGGGTAATTACATCATCAAAGGTGAGCTTATTTAGGGCCTGACCATAAAACTCAAAGAAATCAGCTTGCAAGTTATCCCATGTCTCCAAGCCTTCAGCCGTCAGCGCAACAATTTTAGCACGGCGGTCCTGTTCACTAATGACCCGCTCCACCAGACCGTCACGTTCTAGCCGTTTTAATACTGCGTCCAGATTTTGCCGGCTCACGCCCAAATATTCAGTCAGATCAGAAAAGGACATTCCTGATTTAACTTTTGGACGGGACAAAGCACCCAGCACAGCCCAATGTACTGGAGATATTTTCAGCTCATTGAGGCATTTGCGGTCCAGGCTGTTGCCCACCTGAAACAGCCGGAAAAAAAGCCGGTTATGCGCAGAATATAAGGATTGATCATATTTTTTTAACAAAGCATCACTCACAATATTGGATATCCTCAAAACTGAAATAGCCGAGCCGCGCAGAGTATAGCCTATCACTTTTTCGCTTTAATCAGTTTCTTTTATAGTTTTTTAAAAGTATAGCGTTTTAGCAGGATTCTGCCTGTTAAATCCTAATCTAACCACTTTAATCAGCAAGAAATATCTCTCTTATTTTTATTACTGTCAAACTCTTATCTGGCTAAACAGACTCGCATTTACTAGTCATCAAAATAAACTTACATCCTTTTATTAGAAGAGAATATATGCATGCTATGTGTTGAAACCTCAATATCCCTAATCTAAAGCCAAAAATTAATATAGGTCAATACATTGAATAAATAAAATTATTAAGTTGTTGATAGATATATAAATAATAATTTAAGAATATTATTTTATGTAAACATATTGACATAACTCTAATCTCTTTCTATTTTAGATAAAACACACCGGATTAGAACAACAGCCGATTAAATTCGACAACAAAATAGCGTAGGGATGAGCAATGAAGGGATTAAAAGACAAGGTTGTGATTGTGACAGGCGGAGCAGGCGGAATTGGTTCAGCCACCTGCCAACGTCTGGCAGAGGAAGGCGCCAAAGTTGCCATTTTTGATATGAATCTGGAAGCGGCTGAAAAGCTGGCGAATGAAATCAATCAATACGGTCAGGCACTGGCAATTCAGTGTGATATTACCCAAAGTGATGTAGTTGAGCAGGCAGTTCAAAAAACCGAAACTGAACTCGGTCCAATTAATGGACTCGTCAACAATGCCGGCTGGGATATTTTTAAACCTTTTGTTAAAACCAATCCGCAGGAATGGGAAAAACTGATCCAGATCAATCTGGTCGGTATGCTGAATATGCACTTTACTGTGCTAAAAGGCATGGTAGAACGCAATTCCGGCAGTATTGTCAATATTGCTTCTGACGCGGCCCGGGTCGGCTCTTCGGGTGAAGCAGTCTATGCGGCCTGTAAAGGCGGCTTTTTATCTTTCTCTAAAACGCTGGCACGTGAGCATTCACGTCATAACATCAAAATTAATGTGATTTGCCCGGGACCTACAGATACGGCTTTGCTTGCAGGCGTGACTGAAGGCGCGTCAAATCCGGAAAAATTACGTGAAGCTTTTATTCGTGCCATTCCACTGGGTCGTTTGGGTCAACCGGATGATTTGGCTTCTGCCATTGCCTTTTTCTTGAGCGATGATGCCAGCTTTATTACCGGACAGGTACTCAGTGTCTCTGGCGGTTTAACCATGAACGGTTAAACGGAAATCATCATTTAATTTCATAACCATCACAGTTCAACCAGATAGATAAAAACAGTACAGGGTGTAAAGAAAATGAATTTTGAAGATATCTTATATGAAGTTAAAAATGGTGTTGCCTGGATCACGATTAACCGTCCAGAAAAAATGAATGCCTTCCGTGGCACCACTTGTGACGAGCTGATCAAGGCGTTAAATAGAGCAGGTTATGACCGTAACGTGGGCGCAATTGTGCTGGCGGGTGCAGGCGAAAAAGCCTTCTGTACCGGTGGTGACCAGTCCGCGCATGATGGAAATTATGATGGCCGCGGCACGATTGGCTTACCAATGGAGGAATTACATACCGCTATCCGTGATGTACCTAAACCGGTAATAGCACGCGTACAAGGCTATGCGATTGGCGGTGGCAATGTGCTGGCAACCATTTGTGACCTGACTGTCTGTTCAGATAAAGCCATTTTTGGTCAGGTTGGTCCGAAAATGGGATCGGTTGATCCGGGCTATGGCACGGCATTTTTAGCACGTGTGGTAGGTGAAAAGAAAGCCCGTGAAATCTGGTATATGTGCCGCCGTTATTCTGGTCAGGAAGCTGTTGAAATGGGCCTAGCGAATAAATGCGTACCGGCTGATCAACTGGACGCTGAAGTGCAGGCTTGGGCAGAGGAAATTTGTCAGCGTAGTCCGACTGCCATTGCAATTGCCAAACGCAGTTTCAATATGGATACCGCACATCAGGCAGGTATTGCTGGCATGGGCATGTATGCGCTAAAACTTTATTACGATACTGAAGAGTCTCGTGAAGGAGTCAATGCACTGAAAGAAAAACGTCAGCCTGAATTCCGTAAGTATGCCAAATAAGGAGACTGATCCATGAAAAAGAATCCTTATATCACTGAAGAGCTCGAGTTTTTGGCAGAAACAGCAGAAAAATTTGCCCAGAAATATATCGCCCCAGGCTTTTTGGAACGAGACCAAAGCCGAATCTTTGACCGTGATCTGGTCAAAAAGATGGGTGAAATGGGCTTTATTGCACCTGAACTGCCGGAACAATACGGCGGTCAGGGCATAGGCAGACTGGCAGCTGGAATTATCCATGAAGCGATTGCCAAAGCAGATTTAAGTTTCTCCTATATCAACCTGCTTGCTTCCCTAAATGGTCAGATTCTGGCCGAACATGGTCAGCCAGAAGTAGTTGAGCCTTGGTTGAAAAAACTCACTGCAGGCGAAGCTATCTTTTCAATAGCTTTGACCGAGCCGCGAGGCGGTTCTGATGCAGCGAACTTGCGTTTGAAGATTGAACGTGATGGCGATGAATATGTCATTAACGGCGAAAAGACTTCAATTTCTGCGGCCGATCAGGCAGATGCTTCTGTAGTGTTTGGTCGTACTGGTGCCAATGAAAATGGCGCACATGGCGTGACAGCGCTTTTAGTTCCAATGAATTTACCGGGCATCAGTACCACACGTTTTGACTGTCATGGTCAGCGCGCCATTGGTCGCGGTTCAATCTTTTTTGACAATGTTCGCGTACCCGTAAATCACCGTCTAGGGGATGAAAACAAAGGTTTTGTGCAGGTGATGCAGGGCTTTGATTTTTCTCGTGCGCTGATCGGTTTACAGGTTTTGGCCGTTGCCCGGGTGAGTCTGGATGAAGCCTGGGAATATGCAGCCCAACGTGAAGCTTTTGGTCAGCCATTGACTGCTTTTCAGGGAGTTTCGCATCCACTGGCAGAATACGAAACTCAGGTTGAAGCGGCACGCTTACTTTGCCTGCAAACCTTATGGCTCAAGGACAATCATCTGCCACATACCTCTGAAGCGGGCATGTGTAAATGGTGGGGGCCAAAACTGGCCTATGATGTAATTCATCAATGTCTGTTGACCTTTGGCCATGCCGGTTACGATCGCGGTGTGATGGAACAGCGGATGCGTGATGTACTTGGTTTCCAGATTGGTGATGGAACGGCCCAGATCATGAAAACGATTATTGCGCGACATAAGGCAGGACGTAAGGCTGTTCCGGCTTAAGGAAAATAAGTCTAAACCTGAATACGATAATTATAAAGAATGAGGAATAAACGAATGGATTTTGATGCGGTTCTGATCCCGGCCAGAAAAGAGGCCATGCTCAAACAGGGATACTGGTTAAACCAGACAATACTCGATTTTTTACGCAGTGCCGTAGAAAAGAATCCGGACAAAACAGCTTTAGTCAGCGTTAAGGTCGAGAATCAAACTGAACAGACTTTCAGCTACCAGCAGCTTTGGGAGATGACCAATAAAATTGCGCTGGGTCTAAAACAGCTGGGTGTTGAAAAAAATGATGTGGTGTCTTGCCAGTTGCCGAACTGGTGGGAATTTACCTTGCTTTACTTGGCTTGCAGCCGTATCGGTTCAGTACTCAATCCGCTTATGCCGATCTTCCGTGAACGTGAACTGGAATTCATGCTCAAACATGGTGAATCCAAAGTTTTTGTTGTACCTAAAACGTTCCGCAATTTTAATCATGAACAGCTGGCCAATCAGCTGCAAAACAAGCTGGATAGCTTGAAGCATGTAGTGGTGGTCAATGGTGAAGGCGAGAATAATTTTGATCATCTGTTACTCAATCATGGTCTGGAACAAGATGCTTCAGCAGTTGCTGCGCTGGATGGACTGGAATCTGGCCCGGATGACATTACCCAGCTGATTTTTACCTCAGGCACAACCGGTGAACCGAAAGGCGTGATGCATACTGCCAATACCTTATTTTCCAATATTGTGCCGTATGCAGAAAGACTGCATTTAACTGAAAATGATGTGGTATTAATGGCTTCACCAATGGCACACCAGACCGGTTTTATGTATGGCTTAATGATGCCGATTCAGCTGAATACCAAAGTGGTGTTGCAGGATGTTTGGGATGTAGCCAAAGCAGTGGACCTGATTCATCAGCATCAGGTGAATTTCACCATGGCCTCGACACCATTTTTGAATGATTTGTCCAGTACCGTGGCAGAACAGCATGATAAAGTCGATTCACTAAAGATTTTCCTGTGTGCCGGTGCACCCATTCCAGGTCCATTGGTGCAAAAAGCCAGGGAAACTCTGGGTGTTAAAGTTATATCAGCTTGGGGTATGACTGAATGTGGCGCTGTAACACTAACCAGACCTGAAGATAAGGATGAACGCTCTTTCAATACTGATGGAATTGCATTGCCAGGTGTTGAAATCAAGATCGTGGATAAAAAAGGACAGAGTAAAACTGTTAATGAAGCCGGCCGTTTAATGATCCGTTCATGTTCCAGTTTTGGAGGTTATTTAAAACGCCCACATTTAAATGATACAAATGTTGAGGGCTGGTTTGATACCGGAGATATCGCATATCAGGATGAGCAGGGTTACATCCGGATTTGCGGACGTAAGAAAGATGTGATTATCCGTGGCGGAGAAAATATTCCGGTTGCGGAAATTGAGTCACTATTATATAAGCATCCAAATATCGCTTTAGTAGCATTGGTGGCTTATGCAGATGAAAGGCTTGGTGAACGTGCATGTGCGATTATCAAACTAAAAGATCCAGCACAGCTTTTGAGTTTAAATGAACTGGTTGATTTTCTTAAAACCCATAATCTGGCCATACAATATATTCCTGAACGTTTAGAAATCTGGGAAGAAATACCAATGACACCCTCTGGAAAAATCCAGAAATTTAAATTGAGAGAGTTATTGCAGTAAGCTATAAATGTATTAGTTCAGACTTGATCGTACATTCTTCTTGAAAAAGAGAAAGTTACCCGTTTTGATAAAGGTGTCGAAATCTTAATTAAACAAAGGTAACTTTCTTATGTTGCATACTAACAATCAAATCATCAAACACAAAGTCGGCTTACTCAATTTAGCTGAAGAGCTTCAAAATGTTTCTAGAGCATGCAAAGTGATGGGTGTCTCTAGAGATACTTTCTATCGCTATCATGAGTTAGTACAGTCTGGTGACATTGATGCATTAATCAATAAGTCCCGTCGAGTACCAAATCTAAAAAACCGTGTAGATGATGCTACAGAGCTGGCGGTCAT
>NZ_JIBB01000062.1:0-7705 GCF_000620525.1 Acinetobacter sp. UNC436CL71CviS28 | reverse complement strand
GTTTTCTGTGACCACGTCTACGTCTAGCGAAGGTGTTATCAGAAGCATATCGAGCTTGATAAACGTCATTGATGCTATTTCTTTTAAGCTCACGATAGATCGTACTAGGATGTCTTTTAATGAGTTCAGCAAATTTTCTGGCTGAAAAGCCTTCTTTTCTTGACTCAAGCATTAATGCAGTACGATCTTCAAAGTTAAGATGATGGTATGACAATTTTATATACTCCATAAACCCTTTAAATTAATTAGGTGGTTTATGTCGCACTTCAAGTTTTACTCTGCCCAGTATTGAAACCTGGCAAGAAACTCAACGTATTGCAAACTTGACTTTGAAAGAACAGAAGAAAGCTGAGCATAAAGCAAGACGTCAAGCTAAATGGGAAGCTTTTAAATCCCATTTCCATCGTGAGCATGCTAAATAATTTCTCTGTATAATTGTCCTGTTTTTACATCAATATAATTTCCTATTAAAAAAGCTCACTTTAGTGAGCTTTTTTAATAGGACTTCACGATAATCTTAAAGTTCTGGATCACGCATCTGTACCAGATTGGAACTGGCTTTAGCCAAGGTATCCATTACTTTATTTAGTACTGCTGGCACCAGTGCATCTGCCATTTGCGCGGCCTGAAGACCCAGTTTTTCGCCTAAGGTTGGTTTACGGCGAGTTGAAATAACATACACATCATGCTGTGGTAGAGCACTCAGTAAATACTCATCTGAAGTTTTCAGCTCATCTACTAAATTTAAATCTAGAGCATCCTGACCATACCAATGCTCACCTGTTGCTACTTTCTCAACATTTAGTTTTGGGCGGTATTTTTCTACAAAATGCTTAAACAAAGCATGGGTCTGTTGCAGTTCCTGCTCAAATTTGGCTTTACCTTCTGGCGTATTTTCGCCGAACATAGTAACAGTACGCTTATATTCGCCTGCAGTATAAAGCTCAAAATCGACATTATGTTCTTTTAATAAACGGTTAAAATTTGGTACCTGAGCCACAACACCAATTGAACCAACAACAGCAAATGGTGCGGTAATAATTTCATTTGCAATACAGGCCATCATATAACCACCGCTGGCAGCAACCTTGTCTACACAGATAGTTAAGTGAAATCCTGCATCACGTAAACGCACCAGCTGTGCTGCTGCGAGTCCATAACCATGTACCATTCCACCCGGACTTTCCAGACGCACCACTACACGGTCTTTTCCTGCTTTAGCCGTTGCCAGAATCAAGGTGATTTCTTCACGCAGATTTTCAACAGCTGAAGCTTGTACGTCGCCTTTAAAATCGATGACATAAATTTTCTGGTTATTTTTTTTACGTGCCCGCCCTTCTTTTGCCAGTTGTTGAGCAAGTTGCAATAATTCGAGTTTAGACGCTGTTGTCTGCGCAATTTTTTTTCGTTGTTCATTGACACGCGCATTAAGATGGCTAATACGAATCTCTGCGGGTAACTTTGGCGTATGAAATAACATAAAAAATCTATTCTCAGTTTAATTCGGTTTGTATCTTTAGATTAGGTCACTACTGGCATTTTTCAATAGCTTTATTATGTTTGTTATTTGCTCGTTCTTGTCTGATCAATAAAGCATATTGATTCATGATTGCTTTGATGGCGAATAAACGGAAATATATCCAGAATAATCCTGAATATAATACACCTATAATGAAGGCATTTATTGGCCACCAAGTTTGAATCCAGAAGTTACCACGTCGACCATTTTCAAAAGGGGTAAGCAGTGAGTACATCAGAATAAATAAGGCCAGGAACAGAAGAATAAAGCAATATTCTTTAAAAGGGGTATGCATAAAAGGTTCTTTACCTTTAAGTTGAGCAATGCGATAACGATACATTTTAAAATCAGAATTTGCCTTAATATAAGCTCGCCATTTTTGGCCAACCTTAATATTACTTTTTTGTCGTTTTAACCAAAAATAAAGTACAAAGCCGATTAAACTCGATACAACCACAAAGATGTCATATAACCAGCGATGATAATTGGTCATTCCCGGACTTTGAGATGTTGCAAACAAGCCATGATGGGGTATTAAAGTTGCAAGAGCTATACTCAATCCTACCATCAGCATAGCAAAATATTGATCTATATATTTGGTGCCAAACAGAACCTGGAATAAGTCTTTTAAAGCATGTTTCGAAATTTTTGCGTATTCTCGTTCTTCCGGCGTCAATTGCATTATTTTTTTAGCATGAAATTTTTATATCTCGCATCATAACAAAAAAACAGAGTATCAAGACTCTGTTTTTTTTAATATCTCAGGTTAAATAATTAGCCGAAGCGTCCTGTAATATAAGCTTCAGTCAATTGATGATCAGGCTGTGTAAAAACCTTTTCCGTAGAGTTGACCTCAATCAGATCACCTAAATGGAAATAAGCTGTCCGGTCAGATACACGCGCTGCCTGCTGCATCGAGTGAGTTACAATCGCAATGGTATACTGATTCGAAAGCTCCGAAATCAGTTCCTCTACCTTTGCAGTCGCAATCGGGTCAAGTGCAGAACATGGCTCATCCATTAATATCACTTCTGGACTTACCGCAATAGTACGGGCAATACATAAGCGCTGCTGCTGTCCACCTGAAAGTCCTGTACCAGGCTGATTCAAACGGTCTTTGACCTCATCCCAAAGTCCAGCCTTACGCAGGCTGTTTTCGACAATTTCTTCAAGGTCGTATTTGTCACGTGCCAGACCGTGCAGTTTAGGCCCATAAGCAACATTATCAAAAATCGATTTTGGAAACGGATTCGGCTTCTGGAACACCATTCCGACCTGTGCACGCAGTAATACGACATCCAGATTTGGATCATATATATCTTGCTGATCCAGTGTTACTTTTCCTGTAACCCGGCAGCTGTCAATAGTATCGTTCATGCGGTTCAAAGTACGCAAAAATGTTGATTTACCACAGCCTGATGGTCCAATGAATGCAATCACTTCATTTTCATAAATTTCAAGGTCAATTCCTTTGATCGCTTCTGTTTCGCCATAATAAACATGGACATCATCAGTGCAGATTTTGACTTTGTGTGCTGTTTCTTTTTTAGACGCTGCAGATGTATCGAACTGGGATACAAACGAAGTTGCAGATGTCTTGCCTGATCCGGTGACAGGTATTTGGGTTGGTTCTGAATTCACGGACGGTTCCTGCTTGTAAGCATTCATAACATTAGTATTCATATCTTGTCCTCAATTACCAGCGTACTTCAAATTTCTTACGTAACCAGATGGCCAAGCTGTTTAGGCCAATCATGAGTGCCAGCAGTACAATAATGGCGGCTGCTGTACGCCCTTCAAAAAAGTTACGTAATTCATTGCCCTGCCACAGAAAAATCTGTACAGGTAAAGCCGTGGATTGATCTAATGGGGAGGTTGGCACACTGGCCACAAAGGCACTCATACCAATCAATAATAGAGGAGCTGTTTCACCTAGTGCCTGCGCTACCCCAATAATTGCACCGGTTAAAATTCCTGGTAATGCAAGAGGTAACACATGATGAAAAATAGTTTGTACACGGGATGCACCCAAACCTAATGCAGCTTGACGAATTGAGGGAGGTACAGCTTTTAACGAGGCCCGTGTTGTGATAATAACCGTAGGCAATGTCATCAAACTCAGTACCAGACCACCCACTAACGGTGCCGATAATGGCAGATGCATCCAGCCAATAAAGATCGCAGCACCTAGTAAACCAAATACAATTGAAGGTACAGCGGCCAGGTTATTGATATTTACTTCAATAATATCGGTAATATAATTTTTTGGCGCAAATTCTTCCAGATAAATCGCACTTGCCACACCGATTGGAATCGAGATAAAGATGACAATCAGCATCATAAACAGCGAACCCATAAAAGCGCCAGCCAGTCCTGACGTTGCAGGAGAACTACGCGAATCGGGATTCGTAAAGATTTGAGTATTAAATGAAGTGGTCAATACACCTTGTGCTTCCATTTCATCTGCAAGCTTGCGTACTTCTGGACTTAACTGCTGCTGCTCATCCGGAAGATCACGGTCAATCTGGCCATGCACCCAGACATCCACATTGGCATCAGCCAAAATCTTGATGTCTTGCGTTTTACCAATTAAAGTGGGATTTTCAAATACCATATCGCGTAATCGGTAAGATTCCGAGCTGGTATAAATCTCCCCTAGCTCATCACGCTGTGGCGCCAGTGCAGGTGCTTTAGAGATAATACCATTTACGATCAAGGCATCCCAATCTACCATACCCATCTTTGTTTGCCAGGCAATGTAACGCTCCTGGAACTGGGCTGGACTTTCGCCTGCTTTTTGAACTGGACGTGGTCCGGCGTCAATAATATTAGGGTCAAAATATACAGGTACCGACATACCAGCTTGCCAGAACGCGGGCAAACCTTTAATCAGAATACTGCCAAAAAGTAAAGCCACAAAGAATAGCCCGGCCATTACTGCACTAAAGCCAGCAATACGGAAGATTTTCTCTTTACGATGACGCTTACTGAGTGATTTGGCAATTCTGTCTTTACGTTTTGCGCGCAAATCGGCAGCAGCTTGAGCATCGAATATATCTTTTTGGCCCAGCGGAGAAGTATTGGATGTACTCATTCGTATTGCTCGCGGTATTTACGCACAATGTAAAGTGCAACAATGTTAAGACCCAAAGTAATTACAAACAGGGTTAAGCCCAAGGCAAACGCCACCAGTGCCTGTGGACTGGCGAAATCAGTGTCACCAGTAAGTTGGTTAACGATAGTAACTGTTACTGTAGAGACAGCTTCTAGTGGGTTACCGTGCAGGATTGGACTGTTACCCGCAGCCAGCACCACGATCATGGTCTCGCCAATGGCACGTGAAGCAGCTAGCAAAAAGGCACCAATAATTCCGGGTAAAGCTGCTGGAAGTATCACCTGCCTAATGGTTTCAGACTTGGTCGCTCCAAGTCCCAGTGAACCGTCCCGTAGTGAACGCGGCACCTGAGTAATAATGTCATCTGACAGTGAAGAAACAAAAGGAATAATCATAATTCCCATCACAAAACCGGCAGTCAGTGCACTGGTTGCATTGATATGCAGGCCAACCGTATCTCCCAGCATCTTAAAGAACGGGCCAATGACCATTAAAGCAAAGACACCATAAACAATCGTCGGAATACCCGCCAGAATCTCAATAGTGGGCTTCGCCCAGGAACGTAAACCTGGAGATGCATATTCAGCCAGATAAATCGCAATTAACAGTCCAATTGGGACAGCTACCAGCAAAGCGATAGCACTGACCATGAGTGTGCCCCAGATCAGTGGCAACAAACCATAACTGCCTTCTGCGCCACCTGATGTACTAAAGCCCGGATTCCACTCTGTTCCAAAAAAGAATTCCAGAGGACTGACGAACTGGAAAAAGCGCATTGCTTCACTAAACATCGAAAGTACAATGCCAATCGTGGTCAGAATAGCAACTCCTGAACATAAAATCAGGCCAATATTAATGGCTTTTTCGACCTGATTACGTGCTCGGTACTGCTGACTTACATGTTTTTTTGCCCAGACCAGACCACCTAGCGCTACAGCAATAACCACAGCCATTTTGGAAAAGTTACCAATCATCTGGAATTTGGCTAACTGTTCTGCCGCTGCAACCTCATAAGCTGCTGGTTGATCACTTACCCCAAAACCTGATGCAATTGCCCTGATTCGCTCAACGATAACATCCAGTCCAGCAGGGTCCAGTGCCGTTACAGTCGCTGCCGGTATATTATTAAGGATAATATGCTTTAGAATATTTGGCTCAACCAGATTCCACACAATTAAAATTATAAAAGCCGGTATACCACACCATAATGCAACCAGTGCGCCATAATAGCCCGGACGCGAATGCAGACTGGCAGAATTATTCTCTTTACCTGCCAGTTTACGGCTTTTGGTGAGCCCAACCTGATAAGCAATTGCAATCAGCGCCAGTAACACTCCAATGAGCAGCAGATTCATGTATTCTCCACAATTCTTTCACATGACCGCATGAAAAAATCTTATTTACGCGAAAGCTGATGGCAGGTCTTCCCTGCCATCAGTCTTGAATAAGTCCACCTTACTGAACAGTTTTACCTGCTTTAAAATTTGCCAGTACTTTGGCACGTTCTGAGTCAGACAGTGAAATCAAGCCAGCCTTTTCAAGTTTAGAACCTTTACCTGAAACCTTTTTATTCAGGAAGTATTCTACATACTGCTCAAGTCCTTTGATTGATTTCAGGTGCTCACCTTTTACATAGAAGAACAGTGGACGGGAAACAGGGTACTTACCAGAAAGGATAGTTGCTTCAGACGGTGTTACATTATTTACTGATGCTACACGCAGGCGGTCACGGTTCTGGTCATAAAAACCTAGACCAAATACACCAACTGCGCTCGGATTTGTTTTCAGACGGCTGAGTGTTTCAGTATAGTCACCTGAGATTTCAATGACACGACCATCTTTACGGAAAGTCGAACATACAGTTTTTTGAGTATCTTTATCTAGATTCTTGTTGTACTCATATGCCTTACAGCCCAGATCAACCATTTTTTCCTGGAACACTTCACGTGTACCATGGTTAGATGCAGGAATAACTAAAGTAATCGGTTCATTTGGCAAGGTCTTGTCAATCTGGTTCCAGCGAGTATACGGGTTAGCAACCAGTTTACCTTTAGAAGGCAGTTTTTCTGCCAGTGCCGCATATACATGGTAAGGCTTTAACTTGAATGCTGCCTTGTTGGCATTTGATGCAAATACAATACCGTCATAACCGATCTTGATTTCCTGAACTTTGTTTACACCAGCTTTTTTACAGCTAGCAAGTTCAGTATCTTTAATTTCACGTGATGCATTTGCAATATCAATTGTATTGTCGCCTACACCCTGACAGAACTGTTTTAGTCCGCCTGAAGTGCCACCAGAACCTACAACTGGTGTTTTAAATTGTGGAAAAGTATTACCAAACTCTTCAGCAACAATACTCACATATGGAAGGACGGTTGAAGAACCGGCAATCTGAATGGTATCGCGAGTCGCATTCGCGGTTGTTGCTGCAGCTGCCCCAGTAACTGCTAAAATGATGCCAACATGACGTGGATTTAAGCGCATTCTCTTCTCTCTTAATTTTGCAATTTTTCCGTACTCCACTTGTTTACAGTGTTAGTACATTTTGGATAAGTGCATTTTGAGTTTAAAATATGACAAATAAGTTACACCTTTATGACACTTTCATGATCTCATCTAGAGCACTTCATATATTAAATTAACTATATAATTATATTAGAATTTTTATTTTAAATTTTTTCAAATAACAAGATTAACATTTAAAATTATACTCTGTACACGACAAAAATAGATAACTCATTGAAATAATGTCATAATAATTGTTTTCTAACGACGAATACTATGACACATCTCAATGAGTTATATCTTATCTTAAACAAATATCTAAAATGGAACAAGTCACATTTAAAGTGCTTTGCGCTCATCATGCTTGTGATTATTTTAAAGCAAACATGTAATCTTTCTTCTGCATCTAAAGCCTTGCCCATCAAGTGCTTACCACAATCATTTTATCGACGTATGCAGCGCTTCTTTGCAGGTCAGTATTTTGATTATCGTCAAATTTCTCAGTTGATTTTCAATATGTTTTCATTCGACCAAGTGCAACTGACTTTAGATAGAACCAATTG
>NZ_JIBB01000061.1:0-7923 GCF_000620525.1 Acinetobacter sp. UNC436CL71CviS28 | reverse complement strand
GTCGAATGAAAACATATTGAAAATCAACTGAGAAATTTGACGATAATCAAAATACTGACCTGCAAAGAAGCGCTGCATACGTCGATAAAATGATTGTGGTAAGCACTTGATGGGCAAGGCTTTAGATGCAGAAGAAAGATTACATGTTTGCTTTAAAATAATCACAAGCATGATGAGCGCAAAGCACTTTAAATGTGACTTGTTCCATTTTAGATATTTGTTTAAGATAAGATATAACTCATTGAGATGTGTCATAGTATTCGTCGTTAGAAAACAATTATTATGACATTATTTCAATGAGTTATCTATTTTTGTCGTGTACAGAGAAAAAACGCTTAAGCTAAGGGTTAAATCAAGTGAATGAAAGTTGAAGACTGGACAGATCCTTACATTTTAGTCAATCTGGACCAAGTCTATAGGTATGAGATAAATGACCACAGAGCAAAGCAAGCATCCATTATATATTCCTTATGCTGGCTACACCCTATTAGAACTCCCGCTATTAAACAAAGGTTCTGCCTTTACCGAAGAAGAACGCAGTACATTTAATCTGCACGGTTTAATTCCGCATATTATTGAAAGTATCGAAGAGCAGAGCCAGCGCTCCTATCAACAGTACTCTTCTTTTAATGATGCAATCAATAAGCATATTTATTTACGAAATATCCAAGACACTAATGAAACCTTGTTTTACCACCTGATCGAGAATCATCTAAGTGAGATGATGCCGATAATTTATACACCGACAGTGGGTGAGGCCTGTCAGCGTTTTTCTGACATATATCGTCGACACCGAGGAATTTTTATTTCTTATCCGGACCGTGAACATATTGATGACATCTTGCAGAATGTCAGCAAAAAGAATGTAAAAGTTATCGTTATTACAGATGGCGAACGTATTCTGGGCTTAGGAGATCAGGGTATTGGCGGAATGGGGATTCCTATTGGCAAGCTCTCTTTATATACCGCATGTGGCGGAATCAGCCCGGCTTATACCTTGCCTATTACCATTGATGTGGGAACCAATAACCAGCAACTCTTAAATGACCCGATTTATATGGGATGGCGACAGCCACGTATTACTGGTGATGAGTATTATGCTTTTATTGATCAGGTGATTAATGCCATTAAACGCCGCTGGCCAAAAGCCTTAATTCAGTTTGAAGATTTTGCCCAGAATAATGCAATGCCAATATTGCAGACTTATCGCAACAAAATCTGCTGTTTTAATGACGATATTCAAGGAACTGCAGCAGTATCGGTAGGAAGCCTGATAGCAGCCAGCCGTGCTGCTGGCAAGCAGCTTAAAGATCAGGTTGTGGCATTCCTGGGTGCAGGCTCAGCCGGTTGCGGTATTGCTGAGCAGATTGTGGCACAAATGGTTGCGGAAGGTTTAACTGATATCGAAGCACGAGCACGTGTTTATATGGTCGACCGTTTTGGCCTGATTACTGAAAACCAGCCAAACCTGCGGGATTTCCAGCGTAAACTGGCGCAGCGTGCAGATGTCATTGCCGACTGGGCTGATATGGGTGAAGTTATCTCTCTACTGGATGTAGTCAGAAATGCTCAGCCAAGTGTATTGATTGGAGTATCTGGGCAGCCCGGACTATTTACTGAAGAAATTATTAAAACTATGCATGCGCATTGTGAACGTCCAATTGTAATGCCACTTTCTAATCCGACTTCTCAGGTTGAGGCTGTACCCGCCGATATTATCCAGTGGACGGAGGGGAAAGCTTTAATTGCAACCGGTAGCCCGTTTGCACCGGTCAATTATCATGGCAAAATTTATGAGATTTCCCAGTGTAATAACTCATATATTTTTCCAGGTATTGGTTTAGGTGTAATTGCCTGTGGCGCCACCCGGATTACAGATAGCATGCTTATGGCTTCGAGTAATGCCTTGGCAGATTGTTCACCTATGTTAATTGATCCAGAGGCAGACTTATTGCCGAGTATTGATGAGATTCAAAAGGTCTCTAAAATCATTGCTTTTAAAGTTGCGAAAGCAGCTATGGAAGCTGAAGTTGCTCCTCTCATTAATGATGAGCTCTTACAGAAGTGTATTGAAGAGAACTTCTGGAAACCAGAATATCGTCGCTATAAACGAATTCCTTTTTAACTTTAAGTAAATTCAAGGAGCTTTGGCTCCTTTTTTATTATTCAATAAAAAAGACTTTAACCCCAAAGCTGGAAGATTACAACGATCTTGCATTAAAATGCGCCCAATTTATAACATCAATAATTAAAAAGAAGGCAACCATGCTGAAGAATATTTATTCTCTTTTTGAGCAGATGGGGCTAGGCGCATTAAAACGGGCCCTGCATGTCCAGTTTTCTCTTCCTGAACTTAATCAGCAGGTTTTTCTGCAACGTATTGATGGGCAGCATCGTATCAATCATGGTTTAAAGATAGAATTAATTTGCCTCTCAACCAATGCACATCTTCCGTTAAAGCAATTTATTGGTTGTCAGGTAGCAGTTGACCAAGTGACTGATACCGGGCAACTCAGCCGCAATTCGGGCATCATTACCCAAGCCAGTCAAGGTCAAAGTGATGGAGCGCTCAGCGTTTATAAACTTGTCTTGGAAGATGGCACTGTTCTCTGGCATAAACGTCGCAACAGTCGGGTGTTTATGAATAAGAGTGTGCCTGAAATCAGTGAAATTCTATTCAAGGAATGGCAAGCCAAAAGTCCATTATTTACAGCTAGTTTGAGTCTGGATTTAAGTGGTCTGTCCCAAAACTATGACGTACGCCCTTTTGTAATGCAGGCCAACGAGACTGATTATGAGTTTATAACCCGTTTGTGGCGTAGCGAGGGCATTAACTGGCTGGTCGATGAGCAAAGCTATCTGGTTGCACACCCGTTACAGGAAATTCAGCCACAGAAATTACGTTTGATTGATGACAACGTGCATTATACAGCGCTTAAACGTGGCCTGATAAATTTTCATCGTAGTCATGCGACTGAGCGTTTTGACAGTATCACCAATCTGACGGCCTACCGTAATCTTCAGTCAACGGCTACCCATGTACAACGCTGGCAGGCAGATAGTTTAAGTCAGGATGAAGGGAACGGTTCGGTACTAAGTACACATCAGCACAGCGAACAATATACCAATGAAAGTCTGAGTCTTGAACAGGCCTGGTCAACCAGTCCAGCATGGATTGGTGACCTGAATGGTGCAGACCAGTCAACCGTTTCAGGTTCAGCACAGGTAGAGAAGCTGAATTCTATCTTTAACCAGTACCAAGATAGTCAGGCTAAATATTTTAAGGCAAGCAGTAGTGTACGGGATGCACAGATCGGTTACTGGTTTGAGTTAAATGGGCATCCTGAAATTGACCAGCATACTGGAGCTGACAAACAGTTCCTGATTTATGAAAAAACCTTTTATAACCAGAACAATTTACCTAAAGATATACAAAGCCAGATTGACCTCTTGATCAGTATTAAAGACTGGTTATCTTCAAACGATGAGCGACAGGCCAATGAACTGGTCCTGATACGCCGTCAGGTAAAAGTTGTTCCTGAATACCAGCCGCTGGTCCATCGTCCACCTGCCTATCCACAACGTGCTCGTGTCGTCGGGCCAGAAGGCGAAAGTATTCATGTAGACCAGTGGGGCCGTATTAAAGTCCGGTTTCTGTTTACTAGGGTAGATGACCATAGCCATGATGGAGGAGCCGGCAGTAATAATAATGATACTGACTCAGCCTGGGTAGATGTACTCACACCATGGGCGGGAGAGGGATATGGGGCCCGCTTTTTACCTCGCATTGGTGAATTGGTGGTGATCGATTTTTTTGACGGCAATGTAGATCGCCCATTTATTATAGGGCGTATTCATGAGGCAGAGCGTTATCCGACCCGTTTCGATATTAAGGGGCAACTACCTGATACCAAAAAACTTAGTGGTATTCGTAGTCAGGAAGTTAATGGTAGTGGTTTTAACCAACTACGATTTGACGATACCACGGGTCAGATTAGTACCCAGCTACAAAGTAGCCATGCAGCGACACAACTGAATTTGGGAAATCTTAGTCATCCTAAAGACAAAGCGGTTAGCAATAGCCGAGGTGAAGGTTTTGAACTTAGAACCGATGCTTGGGGAGCATTACGTGCTGGTAAAGGAATGCTAATCAGTACCTATCCACAGGAACAAGCCATAGCTGACCATCTGGAAGCTACACAAGCCCAGTCTTTACTGTCGGAAGGCTATGAAAGCATGAAGATGCTAAGCGAAATTGCTACCAAACAGCAGACTGATGCATTAAATGTGATTAACCGCTTACCAAAACTTATCCAGTCACTTGAACTAAAAACTACAGGGCAGGCGTTAAACAGTACACTCAACTTATTTAAAGAAAGCATGAACAATGATCCAATCCATGCACTAAAAGATTGTGGCGGGTTTATTGAAGAAATAGGTTCTTTAGGCGGTGATGTAAAAGGGGTTATAGATGAATTCAATACATTTTTTACTGATGCTAAAGATGCAGTGGAGAACTTAAAAGAGTTTATTGAAAATGTTGAGGAGCATGGTGCTGATATTGTAAAAGGCAAGCTTGCCAGTATTAAAGACCAGATTCAGCAGAACCCATTTGAAAGTATTAAAGAAGTGGGAAAAGTCTTGGCAAATGTAGATATGAAAGACTTTGACCTAATGAGCGTATGTGGAACCTTTAGTAAAGGTAGCAAGCTGCAAATCACTCCTTCTAAAGCATTGAGTTCGTTACAAGGCTTTATGGAAGGCTATACCCAAGGTTTAGAAAGTAGTCCCGACACTAAACAGCAAGAGCAGGGCAAAATTTTTAGACAGGCATTGATGTTATTAGCTTCACCAAATGGTATTGCTTTAACGACACCTGAAAATATTGTTTTGCAGGCCTCTCAGGATATTGCCGAGAGTGCCAGTGGTTCAATTAACCTGAGTGCGCAGAAGAATATTATTGGACATGCACAGGACAAAATCAGCCTGTTTGCTGCACAAAATGGGCTCCGCGCTTATGCAGCAAAAGGGAAGCTCGAGCTACAAGCACAAGACGATGCGATTGAGGCGATTGCCAAGAAGGTCATTAAACTGATTTCTACTGAGGAAAAGATTGAAATCACCAGTCCTAAAGAGATTGTCCTGACAGCAGGTGGCTCTCAGCTGAAGATCAATGCCAACGGTGTGTTTTCAACCACAGGCGGTAAGTTTGAGAGTAAGGCTGGGCAGCATTTATTTACTGGTGGAGCTAAAGTTTCATATGAGGTACCTGAATTACCAAAAATAGGGCTATATGCTGTTGATTTCTTATTTTCAAGTTTAGCAGGTACGGGGATAGGAAATGCAAAAATACAGATGTATGAACCAGATAAGAAAGAAATTATTTGGGAAGGGGTAACGGATTCAATAGGGAAAAGCAACTTATCAGTGCAAGAAGAATCAAAACGATACGAAGCATTGATTGGTTTTGATGAATGGTCAAGTATCTTTGACGATGAGGATAAATACGAAGAAGAAAATGACGATGAATTTGAAATTGGTGAACATGGTTTACAAGCTGAAAAAAAAGATTTAGAACAATAGGTAATTCTATATGTCAAAAGTTTATATAGTTAAATCTGGTGATACTCTTTGGGGAATCTCAAAAAAACATCATATTACAGTAAAAGAGCTTGCGAGAATTAACTCATTATCAGGCAGAATGATTCATAGCTTAAAAGTAGGACAAAAAATTCATTTAAAAGAAGACTCTGGTATTAGCCATAAATTTGAAACCCAATTAAAAATAGTCTTAATGGATCTTTCTTTTAAACCAATATTAAAGGCTACAATTCAACTAGAATTTGATGGAAAAAGGGTAGTAAAAAATACGATTAATGGTATTTTTGATGATATAGGAATAGAAGACCATTCTAAAGGGCTAAAAGTATTCTTCAAAAATATAAATGGCAGCTTTGATTTAATTGCTGACCATAAAATGCTTCCTTTGGGGCGAAAAGTCTTAAAATTAACTTCAAGAAAAATTAAAGTTGAAGGATCACATTATGTAAAAGAAGGCTTACTTAACGAGACTATATCTGAAATTAAAAATAATTTAAAAAGGGTGGGAAAGCCTATAGTCGATGGAGTCTCTTCAACGTTTGAAAGTCTATCGAGTACAAAAAATCCTCATCAGCTCCAAAGAGTACCATCTAAAGAAAGAAATCAATTACCTGAAGAAAGACAGGAGCAGAAACGAACTGATGCTGGTAATAGTACACACATAATTGCTACACAATTTACAGAAGATAATTTTTTACTAAAGCCAGTTAATAATAAATATAGAGCTTATATTGTGAGCGCTGCTAAGCGACATGGTTTTACCGCACATTCATTAGCAGCTGTTATTGATGCTGAAGCGGCAAAAATAAAAAGAACAGGGGAGTGGAATATTAATAGTAAAGCGAATTCTAGTTCTGCTGCAGGGTTAACTCAATTCTTAGATGGCACATGGCTCGCTATGTGCAATGATAGCAGTTCGTTAGTTGGGCAATATGTAAAAAATAATCCAAAATTAACTAAAGAGCAAAAATTAAATTTGAGGTTTAATGCAGAAATGGCAATTGATGCTGCTGCTGCGTATGCTGTTAGTAATTTTAAATCTTCTGGTCTTCCTTATCAGAATTTAACTGAGCCAAGTTCAATGGCAAAATTTGCTTACTTATTACACCATGAGGGAGCTTCAGGAGGAAAAAATTTCGTCTTAAATACTCTAAGCCCCGAGCGGGCTAAGAAACTATTGTTTATTCAATTTGGTAAAAATGGTGCTAAACAGGCTGAAGAATTCTTAAAAAGGTATAAAGGAGATGCAAAAGCGGCTTATGGAGCGTGGCTAAGAAATTATATTGACGGGCATATTGACATTTATAATTATGTTGTTGATATGAGTAAGACCTCTAAAATAAACTTAAGCATGGAAGAAACTATTAAGCTATTAAATGGACAGTCAATACCAGCACCTATTCCTAAAGATCAAAAAGTAACTTCAAAAACTACTAATACTCAACAATCAGTACCAGAGAGTGAAAGCAATAAATCTCAAGTTAAAAACGATGGAAAGACTGTTGGCGGGGATGAGGGATGGCATGATCCTTTACTAAAATGTAAATTAAGAATAGCAGGATTAGCAAATGCTAAAGGAGCTACCTTTGGTAAAGTGAGAAATAATGGAACCAAGAATCATCAGGGTGTTGATTTACAGGCTAATCCCGGCACACAAATATACGCTGTATGTGGTGGAGTAATTGTTGTTGCTCAAGATTCTGGTGGTGCATATGGTAAAGTTATTGTCTTAAAAGTTGACCTCAATGATCTAGCTGAAAAACAAAAAAAATATGCTCAAAGCAAGCTTGCAAAAAAACAATATATCTACTTCTTTTACGCACATTTGTCAGATATTAATGTGAATTTAGAAGATCCTGTAGTAGAGACTGGAGATATAATAGGGAAGACTGGTGCAACAGGCAATGCAAAGGGAATGACAACAATTCCTAATGGCGCTCACCTTCATTTTGAAGCTAGGAGTGCTCCTGTATTAGGAATTGGATTGGATGGGAGGATTGATCCTATACCGGGCGAATTCAAACATGAGGTGCGACAGTTTCAAAAGCCATATGATAATCAACAAGCTGAGCAAATTTCTCTAATGGTGTAAGCCAATCTAACGCCTTTCTAGGACGAGTATTCAGTGACATGGCAACTTGATTTAAATAATGCTGATCTGCCTGATTTAAATCAATCCCTTTAGGTAAATATTGCCTAATTAAACCATTCATATTTTCGCATGTGCCTTTTTGCCAAGGTGAATGTGGGTCACAGAAATATACATCTATGCCTAAATCTTCTTCGAGTATTTTATGTTCTGACATCTCGCGTCCACGGTCA
>NZ_JIBB01000060.1:0-7895 GCF_000620525.1 Acinetobacter sp. UNC436CL71CviS28 | reverse complement strand
CGATCAAGTCTGAACTAATACACGTCATTTTATTATGGTCAGCCTCAAGGTGAAGTGTGTCTAATCAACAGGGTTTTCGGTCTCTAAGCACTTTTAAAAAGGAACTTCATCGACTCAAATCTCTATTTGCAACAGTGCCTGAAGGACACATAAGTTGTCATAAAAAAGACAATTCGAGTAGAAGTGGGCTTTTCATAAAGTATTATGCTATTGATCTTAAAAGATTTGCATAGAGTATATTATGTTAGTTTTAGTTAGCTAATATTCTCCCTGCTGTAAACAGGGAAAATATGAAAAACTATACTTCGGATTTGTCTGACTCATGGAGAGATTATCCCTATTTCACTAATCAATTTTATTAATTAATTTTCGTGACCATCTACGCAAACTATCCCAAATACCTTTATTCTCAGGCGGTTTTCTAAAGGTAGCTTCTTTTTCATTATTATTTACTTCACTCTCTGGTTGAGCTATAGATTGATAATAATGAGTCTTAGCTAATTTATCCCTCTTTCTTTCTGCTGTGATTCGATCTTCGCTCCAACTACCAGCTTCAATTACTACATTTTGTTTAATAATGTAGTGTGAACGACATGCAGAATTCCAATTCCCAACAGATGGCGTCAGTGAAACACTTTCGCCATCAAAAATCATTTTCCAGTCGGTTGGTGATAATGGAGTAACAACCCGTTCTCCACAGCCGCAACAGCAGCTATGCACTGCTGTTGCATATTCCATTGAGATATATAAAACGCCTGTATCGATTTCACGTGGGATATTACGGATAAAATGGTTTGTTAGCTTTTTAATTTTCAGCATGTCAGATCCCCATTCAGTAACATATTTCCATCCGTAGTGTAGGTAGAGTGATGTTCATTCTCCAAATCTCTATAAAAGCCTCTCAATTTTTTCCATTTAATTACAGCTAAAGCCGCATTTAATGAGTTTAAATCAGCGACTTGTATATTAGATGCATAAAGATCATTCTCACCAACACTAGCAAATGAAATACGTCCTGAATGGATATGTTCGCGTTTATCAGGAGTACTACTTGTCACTCTCAAAATGCCACCAAGACTACCATTTACGAACTCTATCCCCATTCCAACATCAATAAAAGGTATATCAAGTAACTCCAATTTCTGAATGATCGCTTTCTTATCTTCACCAGCATCAATACAAATAAACGCAAACGAAGTTCCATTTAATAATTCAAGATTGGTAGAGTTCAAGCTAACTGGATTCGCAACAATATTACGATGCATTCGGTCGTAAATATTTTTGAAATAATTGACCTTCAGTGGCGCATTTCGCAGCTCATGTAATAAGGGAGCACCAGGAGCACGAAAAGCGTTATGCTGTAAAAACTCATCCGCATCAAACAGACGTATCTCATGTGCGGGAGTTTTGCAAACTAAATCAATAATATAACTTCCAGTCCCCCCAGTTCCAATTATTGAAACAACCTCGCTTTCTAGCTTTTCTGAAAGTTTGCCTATCCCGGCACGATCAGAAGCTGTATCAATATAATTAAAAATGCTTTCAATTTCAGTTTCATCAGGAGCACGAAATATCTTTGGACTCATACCTGGCTGTAATACCGCTGCTGGACCAGACAAAATCGTCGCGTAGGTAGACATTTTAGCAAAGTAATCTGGGTATCCTTCTGGACCTGGTTTACTTGAAAAGCTATGTTCAGCAGTAATACCATGACCAAAATCCATGTGCTGAGTTACATGGCGAATTTCATCTATAGGCATTCCATTAGCTTTACAAGGATATTCCCCATCCCAATGCATGACATGACACCCAGGTTTACGTGTATTATCACCGGCAAGATCCAATGATGTTACAAGGGTACCTTTGCGAACGCATTTTTGTGCATTTACATAAGGTACCTCTTTCATAACAAGGAAGCCGGCAATAATTTGCACATGATAGCCAGCTTCACGAAGCTGGCGTAAATCATCATTAAGATTGAATAGTTTTTGTGACATTGAAAATCGTCCCCTGATGTTTAACTTCAATAACCCCACCCTCCGCAAGCTCACCAGCATTTGGTCTAGATGCTGCATGACGATAAGTCATAGAGTAGATAATATTTGATCCGATTGGGTCATTAGGAAATGCCAGTTGGACAACCTGTTCAAATGTGACTTGCTTATTAGGTACTGATTCATCAAGAGAATTAATAGTGATGGTGTAACCCTGAACTGGTCGTTTAGCTGTAATAAAATGCTCTATACCAGGAGCTGTAAGATCCAGCAATTCATCAGGTTCAATAAGGCGATCAGTACCACCTCGCACCTCCAAAAATACGGCTTGATCTGGACTAATACCTGACAATACATACAAGTTGTTGGCCTCAATAGCTGACCTGCCCCATTTAAGCTGACGACCATCAAGTGTTAGTTTGAATTCCCGATCCGTACGAAAAGCAATAAACCGTTCAACTTCTCGCCCACGCAAGTCAAAAGTTTCATTTAATCGAATATCTTCAAATTCACCAGATGGTAATATCGCATAAAGAGTTACCTCATCCCGATCATCAAGCCCTACTACAGATAATATCTGCCGCCCTGTAGGCACTGGATCAGAAACAAAAGCCTGTTGGAAATTCACATTGTCTATTCCAACACTAATGCGATATCCATTTGCAGCTTTTAACGGACGGTTCTCACGAACCGCTTCGCCAACATCATCAAAATCATCCTGAATAGGATTCATATAAACACCTCTTAAAGTTTTGACCAGAAGGAATTTTCTGGCTACATCTCTTTAATCGGACCGACAAAGCATCGTCGGTAATTTTTTTATAATTTATTTTAAAAATTTTTCTTTATGATACCGGTCGGGACTCTACCGCAAATAAATAGCGCAGGACAATTAGGGCAGCTAAATGCTGAATCTGCTATTTTAAAATCACCACCACGGATACGAATGAAAATTTCTCGTAATTTGTCTTCAAAATTGTTTAGGGCTTTTGGTTTAAAGTCGAGAGGGTAAACCTTATTATCGGCTAAATAGACCAATTCTGCAGATGAATCAGGAAAAGTACTCTTTGCAGCAAGGGAAAATGCTGCATATTTTATATTTTTTGGGTCTGAACTAGGTGCATGACCAGTAAAGATACAGCGTAACGTACGCACATCATCTCGTAGCAGCATTTCATCAACATGAATTGTTATCTTTACACCTGCAACATTCAAAACTAATTTATCAAAAACTTCAACAATTGCTCCATTTCTGGACTGGATAAAAAAATTGAGCATCATCTCAGCGATATTACGATAATCACTTACGTATCCATGCTCATGTAAACCAAACTTTTCAAAAGTAGCCTCCAACATAGGTTTCCAATTTATTGAAGGATCATTATCTAAGCCAATTAATGCTTGAAATACATCGCGTACTGCTTCATGCATTTGCATGAATGCAGTTTCTTGTCTACGACCACCAATGCATAAAAGATGAGTATATAGAAACCGTCTAGGGCACCTATCATATAAATCTAAAGCATTAGCACTGAAACTTACATCTCCCTGAAATTCCACTACTAATGGGATACTTTCCGGTGCTATTGGTAATTGTAATACTGGGAGAGTTTTTATGTGCGAAACAGGGCCAATCCTTTCCAAAAAACCAGAAAGTGGACGTTGGATTTTTTTCTGACCTTTAGTCCTTGCACCATAAAAAAATAGTCTTTCTCGTGCACGTGACATTGCTACGTAAAAAAGACATTCTTGCTCATTGTCGTGAGCTTCTCTGGCTACATCATTAGATGAACCTTTACCACCAGCAACCATACCCTCAGGTGGTGGACATTTTGTCCGTCTATATGAGCCAGGTAGTGTATCTTTATTAACCCCACTTAAATGAACAACAGGAAACTCAAGACCTTTTGAACTATGAATCGTCATCAATTTGACTGCATCAATATTTTGGGCCGCTGTCGGAAGCTGACTGAGATCACGATCATCGTTAAGCTTAAGTAAACGACGTATTCGCATTATCATTTTTACTATGGGAAAGGCACTACCTTTAAGTTGTTGCCGAGCAAAATTCATAAACTGCCAAATAGCAATTCCTTCAGCTTTCCCTCCAACAGACTCTGATGTTGCAATTTCAGCTATCATTCGTGTGCGATCGAAAAGCACAGTCGCTAAAACATTCCAAGGGTGTGAGTGATTACTAAAACCCTGTAGTACATTTTTTAATTTTTCAAGTGAAGATAATCCCTCTGGGGATAAAGCTAACAATGATATGTTGCAGTCACAAAGTTCTCTTTCGCTTGTGCGTAGATGCTCTAGAATTTGAGTGACATCTTCCATTGGCATCTTAAATTCTGTACAACATGCAATACGAATCAATCCGGAAGCGCGTTTATCTGTCAAAATAGAGACCAATGCTATAAGGTCTTTAATTTCTGGTCGCTCAAATAAGCTACCCAGAAATAATACCGGAATTCCCAATCGTTCCAGATCCCGCCCTAATTCTGAGAGCTTGTCATTCCCCCGACACAAAACTGCTTGATCTCGATACTTAAAACCAAGATCACACATTTTATTAATTGATTCAGCTAAAGCGGAACTTACCAGGTCACCACTTTCTACTGTTCGTATTTCCGGAAGAAAACCTGATGCAGGGCGATTTGCAGTAAGAGCACTGTGTGTACCGCCTGTTTTCATATCTGATGCAAAGCTTGAAAATGATGTCACGATCTCTGAAGCAGAGCGGTAATTAATTTTCAGTGATTGACCTACACTCCCGGGAAAATCATCCACGCAAAAACGCGATATATTAAATGACGAGGCTCCACGAAACCGATAAATTGACTGCTTTGCATCACCAACGACCCAAAGATTATCACCATATGGTTTGAGAGCCTTTAATAACCTGATACTGCTCCTATTAACATCCTGATATTCATCCACCAATACATGCAGATAATCATGCTGCAACTGTTGACGTAACTCTGCATTAGCCTCCAGCAGTTGTACTGGTAGCATCACTAAATCACCAAAATCTAAACAATTTTCTTGTTTCTTTATCTTTTCATAAGCTTCGTATACTACAGCAACTTCTAATGCTCGTTCAGCAGTTTCACGTTCTTCTGCACTACTGGCCTTTGCTAGCATATTCTCTGCAAGAATTCGGTACTGTAATGCATCTATCACCTCATCCTTTGCCCGAGAAATAGCATTCAAAATATCGACAATATTTTGAGAAGGATCGTACAAATCACGATAATGATTTAAATTAAGACGTAAGAACTCCTCTTCCAGAAGTTCTACAGCCTCTGAACGATCCATTAAGCGGGGTTCCGCTGGTAAATCACATAAATCATGAAATCGACGAAGCAGATCAAGGCCAAACCCATGAAAAGTCCCTATCCAAAGAGCCGCTGCCTCATGGGGCTGCTTTCGTGCGATACGTTCTGATATTTCCGCAGCTGCTTTATTCGAGAAGGTTAATAACAATATCCGTCGAGGATCAACCTCTTCATTCAGCAAACTTTCAACTCTTGCTATGAGAGTTCGAGTCTTACCTGTACCTGGACCAGCCTGAAGTAAAAAAGCAGAACCTCTATGATTTACTGCATCATTCTGCTTTTCATTGAGAGGCATCTCTGGATCAATTTCTTGTGGTTTATTTTCAACCATAGGCAACAGCATTGCATCAAGCATTTGCTGTGCAACAACCTCAAAAGGTGCTCCGAGCTTACTAGCGATATCACTACAAGTCATATGGCATTCAAGATGCATTTTTTTAACAACTGAACGCGGAAGCAAGAATTCTCGGGCGAAAAGATCCATCTGAACTTCACGTCGTTGTCGATGGTTATAATCCACAACGCGACTTATTCCTGATAGTTCAGATTCTGCTGTACGGCTAGGGTCAATACTAATAACATATTCATCTTGTGTATCATCTCCTAGCTCAACATGACCAATTTCATGCGCTACAAGAAATGCCTGTTCAAAAGATGAACCAAAATCCTCATGTGTAATTAATCTATATGTGCTATCAAAGAACGCCCGTGCGCCATTTAATTCATCGGAACATTGTAAACACTTCTCTACGTCAATATCTCGAAACGCAGCTTCAGCAACAGCAAAAGCATAAGAGTTCCAAGGATCTAGCCCTCTGCCTACAGCCTCATGATGTAGTTTGTCAGCGCGCTGGCGAGCGATCTCGATAGCATCCATATCATTCGTCTCTATTTATTATCTCTTGAATTCGTTCTTCTGGAATAAGTGCATCATGAAGAATCTTTTCGAAAGATACCTTGCTTGGCGCAGTTGGTTTTACATTAGATTTATAACTTCGGCTATGTTGTGCTTGTGGTGGTAGTGCAAGAAAGGCCTTCAACTGAGCAGTCGTTACCTGTAGAACTATCGCAAGCCTATTAATAAAATGTAATGGAACAGATGACAGTTCAACTCTTCTTACTCCAAAAGCCATTAAAACTTGTTTGGGAAGATTTAATAACTTTGCTGCATTTGAGAAACGCTGTGGAGGTATATCTATTTGTTCCGATTGCTGGGTAAGCCCCCTACGAAATCGATCCAAAGCAGACTCAATACTTATTTCATCATCTGGGGTAAGTGGTACACAGTCATCAATTTCACGAGTCAGCTCGAGTGACAGATCGACTAATTCATTAGAATATTCAGGAAACTCTATGAGATACTTTAGTAAGATATCTTTACTAGAATCAAATTCTACTGAGAAGTCTCTCAGTACATCCTCACGAGAAATATTTTGATCTCTCATTAAAATTTCTCCTTATTTTCTAGTTGTTTACGCAATATTGCAAGCGCAAAATCACGGTGCGTGCGAATAGTTTTATCTGACTTCTTCAACGTTTTAGTGATTGTCATTTCATTGGGATCTTTCGAAATAATGGGTATATCGTGACACCACATTACGACAATACGTTGCTGAAGTGGTGATAAAACATTAATCGCCTCATGTAGACTTCGTCGGTAATATTCTTTGTCAAGTTCATTTGCATCAAAAGGATCATAGGGTTCTAACGCATTTTCAACCTCTGGTAAGATATTTTCATCTTCACCATATAATCCTTGAGTGAGATTATCTTTATTTTGAATTTTATTTTGTGCATCAACTCGGTCTTTAGCTAATGCGCTGTTAAAGTTGACTTCAAAATAATCAAGACGCTCCTCATAACTATCCTGATCCACTAATAGTAAATCGATAAAATCATCACGAACTTTATCGCGGATTTCCATATTACTTAAGGAAGAAGTTCTTCCATCTAGGCTATGAGGTTTAGGAAGATTACGATGTATTCTTTCTAAGAGAGCTAGGAGTAACTTTTCACGAAGCCAAGAATTATCAGTATTTCGAATAAAATAGAGCAATGTTTCACTTGATATAAAACCCTCAATTGATTTTGGCCAAATAATACTTCTGGCAACAATCTCCTCATGACTGATTTTTTCTAGTTCATCAATCTCACATTCAACAATACTACGCCGAGTGTATAAAACACCTTCCCTATTAACCTTTCTTAGAGGTCTAGCCATAAAGCACCCTAACAACCTTAAATCGATAATTTTTTAACAATTATTAGTAATTAATCTTAAAGAACCAAAATATCTTATATAACAATAATATCAGTTAAAAAATTTAAGAGTTGGTAAATCCATAATCAATTCATGTTATTAAATTTCTATTGTTTAAAAACTTTAAAATTCCACTACTTTTCTACATCTATTATCAAAAAAATACCTGTTGTACTCAAGCTTGAAACTACAATATTACTAATTAGAGAGGGCTTTGTTGCACAAAGATTTGAAATGCAAAGCGCCCCTAATTGAGCCAAATTTAAGGCGTAACTTGGGTAAGTGGTCGACCTAATTCCGTAA